>CANEUK010000081.1 GCA_947441695.1 Rickettsiales bacterium | reverse complement strand
CCAAGCGTGGCAAAATAGGCAATCAACTGCGTGCCAGCGGGTTTGTCGATATAGCCAAAAAAGATGTGTAAAATTTTTCCAACAAAACTTTGATCAGATAAAATTTGAGAAGCGTCAAATGCAGGATTGGCTAAGGCTGGCACGATTTGAGCATTTATCCAAAAACCAATTCCTTGCGCAGAAATTGCGGCGGCTAAAAAAATTAAAAGCCACGTGGTAACAATGAAAAAATATTTTCCAAAAGCTTTTAAAATTCCTAAATAAAGTGCCAAACCAGCGGCTGCGCCAAAAGAAATTCCAACCACAAGCCCAAAAATAATATCGGCAAGCGAAGTTCCAGAAACAAAATAACTATAAGAAAAAAGCACAATTTCGGCACTTTCGCGCAAGACCGACAAAAAGACCACAACCAACAAAGCGTAAAGCGGCTTTTTGCCATCGCGCACCGAATTTCCCAAACGTTTAAGTTCGCTTGAAATAGATTTGGCGTGCTTTTGCATCCACAAAACCGTCCAACCAATCATGATGGCGGCAGAAATTAAAAGAAGTCCGTTAAAAAATTCTTGCCCCATTCCGTCTAAACTTTCAGAAATTTTGTCAGTTGAAAAAGCCAAAAGCAGCGAGGCAAAAATGCCTAAAAAAAGTCCGCTTAAAATCCATTTTCCGCGCCCCGAAATTTCTTTGGTGGCGGCGGTTAAAATGCCAATTATTAGCGCGATTTCTAGAACTTCGCGGAAAACTACGATTGCGATTTGAAGCATTTTTTTGGTTATTTTTAAGTTCGAGGTTGTTTGGATAACAAATTGCAACATTTATCAAATTTAAATTACTTCAAGCTAATTGTGAGAAAACCTTTATCAATCTACGTTCATTATCCTTTTTGCAAATCAAAATGCCCTTATTGCGACTTTAATTCGCACGTGCGCGAAGGTGTGGAATATGAAAAATTTTTACGCGCTTATGAACGCGAATTAGAATTTTTTGCCGCAAAAATTGGTGATAAAAAAGTGCAAACAATCTTTTTTGGCGGCGGAACGCCGTCGCTGATGCCAATTTTTTTGGTGGAAGGAATTTTAAAAAAAATTTCACAACTTTGGCAAATTGATGAAAATTGTGAAATTAGCCTAGAAGCAAATCCAACTTCTTTTGAAAGCAACAAATTCAAAGATTTACATAAAATTGGAATTAACCGCTTGTCGCTTGGAATTCAGGCCTTAAACGATGAAGATCTTAAATTTTTAGGTCGCCAACATTCTGCTTTTGAGGCGATGCGCGCAATTGAGAATGCGGCAAAAATTTTTGAAAATTTTTCGTTTGATTTAATTTATGCGCGCCCAAAACAAACTCTTAAAAGCTGGAAAGACGAGCTTTTGCGCGCCATCAGCTTTGGAACCAAGCATTTGTCGCTTTATCAATTGACCATCGAAAAAGGCACTAAATTTTTTGCCCAATTTGCCCGCCAAGAATTTGAAATGCCAAACGAAAATTTAGCCGCCGAATTTTACGAATTAACCAACCAAATCACGTTTGACAAAGGTTTTGAGCTTTACGAAATTTCAAATTACTCAAAAAACAATTTTTCTTGTCGCCATAATTTGGTTTATTGGCAAGGCGGCGATTATTTGGGAATTGGCGCGGGCGCGCATTCGCGAGTTTATTTTGAAAATGAAGAGTTGCGACAAGCAATTACAACGATTCACGAGCCTTTGGCTTGGTTAAAAAAAGTTGAAGAATTTGGCGCGGGCGTTCAAAAACAAGAAAAAATTTCTGCGTCAGAATTGTGCGAAGAGCTAATTTTGATGGGTTTGCGCTTGAAAAATGGAATTAACAACGAAATTTTTCAAACTCATTTTAATAAAAATCTGAACCAAATATTTGACTTTAAAAAGCTGCAAAAGCTTGAAAAACTTGGTTTGATTGAAATTAACGAAAATTCGATAAAAATTCCAAACCAATCGCGACTTTTAACCAATTCAATTATTAAAAAAGTTTGCGAAGCAATTTTAACTTCAAACCAAAACCCAATTTAAAATGCCGCTTTCACAAATAAAAAACATTGCAATTTTCGAGGCCAATCAAGGCGACATCGAGCAAATGATTGAAATTTGCGCCCAAAATTTGATTGAAACAAACCGCCAAAAATTCAGTTCTCAAGATTTTTCTAAAAAAGGATTTTTAGTTCGTCGCCTTACTTTTGAAAATGCTAAAATAATGATTGATGACAAAGAAAATTATTTTGTTTGCGTGGCTAAAAATGGCGATGAAGTGTTGGGATATTTGATTGCGTGCGATATAAAAAAGTTAGAATTTAGTTTTCCGCCCGAAGTTTTGAACCAACTTTCTATTGGGCAAAAAACCAAAATTTTTTATCACAAACAAATTGTTAAAAAAGCTGGCGTAAAAAAAGTTGGAGAAAAATTATTGCTGGCAATGTTTGAAGAATCTAATCGCAGAGGCTATAAAAAAATAATTTGTCGAATTGTTCAGCGACCTTTTTTTAATCAAGCTTCAATTTCTTTTCACGAAAAGTTTGGTTTTAACAAAATTGGCGAAATGTCGGAATATGAGATTGATTTGGGAATTTATCTGAAAATTTCTGAAGTTTGCGCTTTTGAAGCAAAATAATTTTTTATGCATGAACTGATTGCTATTTTTTCTGCTTACTTTTTAAATTCGCGCCTCTTTATTTTTGGGTTTAAGCAATATACCAAAACATAGATTTTTGTAGTTTTTTTTAAAACTTACAAACCATGCCAATTCAATTAAAACAAGCCTTTGCAATGGAAGTAATAATCAATAACATTTTTGACAAAAAACTAAAAAAAGAATATCAAATAATAATTCCAAACCAATTAATCGAAGGGAAAGTCAGCGACTATATCGCCAAAATCCGCACTAATTTTTCGTTAAAAGGATTTAGAAAAGGTCAAGTTCCTGACGAAGTAATCAAAGAAAAATATGGTCAATCAATTTGGGTTGAAGAATCAGACAAAGTCATCAACGAAAACGTTAAAAAAATCATTACCGACAACAACATTAAAACAGCTCTAACTCCAAAAATTGATGTTAAAAAATTTGAGCAAAATCAAGATATTGAGCTTGTTGTTTCCATCGAAGTTTATCCGCAGATTCCAGAAATTGAGTTGAATAAAATTAAGGTGGTCAAAAGAGATTCTGAAATTACTTCTAACGATTTAGAAGAATCTTTGAACAAATTGTTAAAATTTTATTGCAAATGGACGCCAAAAGAAGTTTCGCAAAAATCTAAATTGGGCGACGCGGTAAATATCGATTATGTTGGAAAAGTTGATAAAGTAGAATTTGAAGGCGGAGCCGCCAAAGGTTATCAGCTCGAACTCGGAAGCAAAAATTTTATTGATGATTTTGAAGATCAATTAGTTGGAAAAAGAGCCGGAGACGAAATTCGTGTAAAAGTGAAATTTCCAAAAGAATATCACAAAGAAGAATTATCCGGAAAAGCTGCTGAATTTGAAGTAAAAATTAACGAGGTTTTAAGCGCTCAAATGCCCGAAGTTAACGAAGAATTCATAAAAAATAACTTTGGCCTAAAAACCAAGTCAGAACTTGAAGATGCGGTTAAAAAACAAATTGAATCCAATTACCAAAACATCGAACGCAATTTATTTAAAAAAGAGCTTTTTGATTTTTTGAATAAAAAATACGACTTTGACCTGCCAACTGGGCTTGTTGAAGAGCAGCTAAATGTGCTTTGGAAGGAAATTGAAGAAGAATTAAAAGCAAATCCAAATAAATTCAAAAACGACAAAGAAAAAGAAAAAGAAAAATCTAAAAAACGCGAAATTTCTGAACGCATGATTCGTTGCGGATTTATTTTGAGCGAAATGGCGCAAAAAAATAAAATTGAAGCCACTAACGAAGACATAAACCAAGAAATCAGAAAAATACTAACTCGCTTTCCAGAGCAAGAAAAAGCTGTCTTGGAATATTATCAAAAAAATCAAAGCGCCGTTCAACAACTAAAAGGTTCGATTATCGAAGAAAAAACAATCGATTTTATCCTAAAAAATGACACAATAGACAGAAAAAAAGTTTCGCTAAAAGACCTAGATAAGCTCTGGTTTAAAGCCAATGAAGAATAATCAATTTTACAAATCCTTAAACTCAAAAATTAATTTTTTATGAATCATTTTCTTGAAGCCTTAAAGTTGGTAACTTTTTCAATTCACAAAGAAGGCTATAAATTTATCATTATTTTTGCCCTAATAACCTCTGTTTTAGCTATTCTAAGTAATACTCTTGGGCTCATTGGATTGGTTGCAACTTTATGGTGTGTATTTTTCTTTCGCGATCCAGAAAGAGTTGCGCCAATTGAAGAAAATGCAATTATTAGTCCGGCTGACGGAGTAGTTACTCAAGTTGATTTTGGCGTTGAAGCTCCTCAAGATTTGGGATTTGGCAATAAAAAATTCAATAAAATCACCGTTTTTTTAAATGTATTCAACGTGCATGTTAATCGAGTTCCGGCAAGCGGAATTATTACGAAAGTTAGTTACAAACCAGGAAAATTTTTAAGTGCCAATGCCAATGAAGCTAGCGAAGAAAATGAGAGAAATTCTGTTGTTGTTAAAACCCAAAACAGCGACGAAATTGTTTTTGTGCAAATTGCTGGTTTGGTAGCGCGCCGCATAATTTCTGACATCCGCGAAGGTCAAGAAGTTAAAGCGGGTGATCGCTACGGAATTATTCGCTTTGGTAGCCGCGCCGACATTTATTTGCCAGAAAACTTTTCGATAAAATCTTTGGTTGGTCAAACCATGATTGGTGGCGAAACCATTATTGCAAAATTAAACTAATTTTTTGCCAAAACTTTATAGTTTAAAATTTAGGTAAACTTTATGCGCTCTTCAAACATTGCAAAACTAGCTTCAAAACGCGAAGAAGCCAGAATTGGCGGGGGTCAAAAACGCATTGACCTTCAACATTCAAAAGGCAAGTTAACTGCCCGCGAAAGAATCGAGGTTTTGCTCGATCCCGATTCTTTTGAAGAATATGGTCTTTACGTTGAACATCGTTGCTTTGACTTTGAGATGGAAGATAAAAAGCACCCAGGAGATGGCGTTGTTACTGGTCAGGGAACGATTAATGGTCGCCTAGTTTTTGTTTATAGCCAAGATTTTACAGTTATGGGCGGATCTTTGGGCGAGGCTCATGCTAAAAAAATCTGCCAAGTTTTAGATCGCGCTATGCAAGTTGGCGCACCCGTTATTGGAATTAACGATTCAGGTGGAGCGCGCATTCAAGAAGGCGTTGATTCTTTGGGTGGCTATGGAGAAATTTTTCAACGCAATATTGATGCAAGTGGCGTTGTTCCGCAAATTTCTTTAATTATGGGTCCATGCGCTGGCGGCGCAGTTTATTCGCCAGCTTTGACTGATTTTACTATCATGGTTGAAAACTCTTCATACATGTTTGTAACGGGTCCAGACGTTGTCAAAACCGTTACTCACGAAACCGTTACCCAAGAAGATTTGGGCGGCGCTTCTGTTCACGGTTTTAAAAGTGGAGTTGCTCACTTAACTTTCAAAAGCGACATCGAAGCACTTTTACAAACTCGTCGCTTAATAAACTTTTTACCACTTTCAAACCAAAAACCAATTCCTCAAATTCCCTCTTCTGATGAAGCAGATCGAGTCGATATATCGCTAAACACCCTAATTCCCGACAATGCAAATCAACCTTACGATATGTCTGAATTGGTTGAAAAAATTTTAGACGAAGGAGACTTTTTCGAAATTCAGCCAAACTACGCTAAAAATATAATGGTTGGTTTTGGTCGCCTAGAAGGCGAAACAATTGGAATTGTAGCAAATCAGCCAATGCATTTAGCGGGTTGTTTAGATATCAAAGCAAGCGAGAAAGCTGCGCGTTTTATCCGCTTTTGCGACGCCTTTAATATTCCACTTTTAACTTTTGTTGACGTTCCGGGATTTTTACCCGGAACCGATCAAGAACATGCTGGAATTATCAAACATGGCGCAAAATTGCTTTATGCTTATGGCGAAGCAACGGTTCCAAAAATCACGGTTGTAACTCGCAAAGCTTATGGCGGCGCTTATATTGTGATGAATTCAAAACATTTGCGCGGAGATGTTAATTATGCTTGGGCTAACGCCGAAATTGCGGTTATGGGTCCAGAAGGCGCGGTGGAAATCATTTTTCGTGAAGATGCAAAAAATCCAGAAAGTAAGGCAAAACGAGTTGCCGAATATCGTGAAAAATTTGCATCACCTTTTGTTGCAGCTTCTCGCGGCTTTATTGACGAAGTAATTCGCCCACAAAATACCCGCAAAAGAATTTGCTCATCTTTACAAATTTTAAAAAACAAAAAGGTAATCAAGCCTTTTAAAAAGCACGACAACTTGCCTCTCTAAAAAAATTTAAAAAGTTTTAAGAAGTTAGAAATAAAAGCCAAAATTAAAGTGAATTTCTAGAATTGTGAAAAAATCGATTGCTCTGATTGGCGTTGGTCCCGTGGGATTAT
>CANEUK010000080.1 GCA_947441695.1 Rickettsiales bacterium | reverse complement strand
TTTAAGTGGAGGAAGTAGAATTGATGCCGAAAACAATGATGGTGATACAGCTTTTAATCTTGCCAGAAAAAATAATCACCAAAAAATAATTGAAATGATTAATCAAAGAAAATTACATTTAAATTCGGAATTTTTTAAAGCCGTAGTAGTAGATCTGGACTTTGAAAAAGCTAAGACTTTTTTAGCAAAAGGAGCTAATGTTAATACTAGAGACAGCCAACACAACACAGCTTTGCATCATGTCGCAGCAAATGGCGAAGTAGAATCTGTTGTAGAACTTTTAAAAGCAGGAGCTGATGCTGAGGCTAAAAACAAAAATCTTGATACGCCTTTGCATTATGCCGTAATAAATAGTCAAACTTCAGTAGTTGGAGCTCAAACTTCAGTAGTTGGAGCTCTTTTAGGAAAAACAGAATTTTGGCAGCCTGCTCATCTTATAAAAAAAAGGATTGAAGCTAAAAATATTAATGGAGATACGCCTTTGGACCTTGCTAAAAAAGATGATATTTTGAATATTTTTTCGGAAGTTATAGATTTTATAGAACAAGTACAACAACAACCACAATCGCTCTTAAAAAAACCCTCCGCAGAAGAATTAAACGGAAAAACTAAGTCTTCTTGTTGTTCAATACAATAGTTGTTTAGTCCCCGTGAATAATGGGTGAATAATGGGCGGGGTTTTGGAAATTTTGATTTGCCGCTTTTAATAATCTCATCCTTTTTGGGTATAAAACTAAATTTCATCAATTTTTTTGCCAGCGATTTTGGCATTTAAAACCGCATTTACTTTGCGTAAAACTAAATTTTCCGCGGCTTTACCAAGTTGAGTTTGCGCTTCTAAAATTGAGTCTCGCGATGCTTTTTGGGCTAGTAGGTTTTCTAAAATCTGTAAATTTTCTTTGATTAATTTTTTTTCATTTGCAGTGAGGAAATCAGAAAATTTTTCTAAATCTTGTTTGACGATTGTAATGTCTTTGGCGTTTGCGGTTCTTGCTTCAATTAACAATCGATTTTCAACATCGGATTTAGAATTTTTTAACGAATCAAGCAGCATTTTTTTGATTTCATTTTCATCCAAAGAATAGCTTGGTTTAACGATAATTTCTTGTTTTTGTTTGGTAATTTTTTCTTCAGCGGTGACGGTTAAAAGTCCGTCAGCATCAACTTTGAAAGTTACGGCAACGCGCGCCAATCCTGCGGCCATTGCGGGAATATTTTTGATTTCAAATTCTGCCAAACTACGACAATCAGCCGCCAATTCGCGCTCGCCTTGAACAATACGAAATTTCATGCCGTTTTGATTATCGGCGTAAGTTGTAAATTCTTTGGTGAGAGCGGTTGGAATTGTTGAATTGCGGTAAATTATTTTGTCAACAATTTTGCCGAAAGCGAAAAACAATCTTGGCTAATTTCAATTGATACAATGAAGTCTTTAGACGAAGACGAAAAGCTTGTTTGCACTGAAAACAGGCTTTATAGAAAACTATTTTTATATGAAAATAAAGGCTCTATCCCAGAAACAATTTGGGATAATTGTTCAAACAACGCGAATGCAAAAGACGAAATTAAAGTTTTTTTAATGAAGCTGTTTTTGACACGCGAAAACCAACCCCACTTATCAAGCGAATTCTTCAAATCTCAACTAAACCAAACGACATAATCCTCGATTTCTTCGCGGGTTCTGGCACCACGGCGCAAGCGGTGATGGAGCTAAATCAAGAAGAAATTAAAAAGGCTCGATCTAATCACTCCCCCCTTGCGGGGGAGTCGAAGCAAGCTTTGATTGCTTCGGTGGGGGGTCAAAATCTAAAAAACGAAAAAGATATTAAATTTTTCGATCCCTCCCAAAATCTTACTGCGCAAGATTTTACCCACCCGCAAAGGGAGGGTAATTCTTTTAGCGCCGATTCGCAGATGCTGGATCAAAGGAAGTCCGAAAAAAAAGAAATTGGCGGGCGCAAATTTATTTTGGTACAATTGCTCGAAAAAATTAACCAAAAAAAATCGCTTCAAGCCTATAAATTTGTAGCCGATTTAATGCAAAAAAGAGGCGACGAAAACAAACCGCCAGTAATTAGCGAAATTACCATTATGGATGCGGCGATTTTTTGATTAAAAGTTAATAAAATTTAGACTTTTTCTTAAAGTTAACTTGAACAAGAAATTTTAATTTCTTTTGCCCAAATTGGCGGAATTTTGGCGTAAAAATCAAACTCGTTTTGCTCGTCGAAAGGATTTTGCATGATTTTTTGTAAGTTTTTTACCTCGCTAAAATCATTTTCTAATTCGGCTTTTTGAATGGCGTTTTGTAGCAAATAATTTCTTAAAATAAATTTAGGATTTACCGAATTCATAAGATTTTTTCGTTCTGGGTTTTGAATATTTTTACTTTTTAAAAGTTGAAAATATTGATTATTCCAGTTTTTTAGTTCGTTATTTTGGCAATTTTTAGAAGTTTGATTAGCCAGTTGGCGAAAAAAAATCGTGTAATCGATTTTGTGTTTTTCAAGCAAATCTAAAATTTGGTAAATCAAGCTTTTTACTTCATCGTCAAAGCCAATAAATCCAAGCTTTTGCGCCATTAATTGGTGATATTCATTCAAAAAAATTTGTTCGTAGTTTTCTAAAATTTTTTTCTGCTCTTCTGGTTCAATCAAACTTGAAAGCGTAATGGCAAAAGCGTGCAAATTCCAAAACCCAATTGCGGGTTGATTGGCAAAAGAATAACGCCCTAAATGGTCGGAACTATTGCAAATGTGATTTCGATTAAACTCATCCAAAAAACCAAAAGGCCCATAATCAAAAGTGATACCGTGAATTGACATATTGTCGGTATTCATAACTCCGTGGCAAAATCCAATTGCTTGCCATTTTGCAATCATTTTGGCGGTTGATTCAACGACATTTGCCAAAAAATCAGAGTAATTTTTTGTTTGGGGAAAATATTTTGAAATTACATAATCAGTCAAAATTTTTATTTGCTGATTTTGTTTGCGATAAAAAAATAGTTCAAAGCTGCCAAATCTTACGTGACTTGGCGCAAGACGAATTATTTGCGCCGCTTTTTCTAATCCGTCGCGATAAACTTTTTCGTTCGAAGCAATCAAACACAAAGCGCGCGAAGTTGGAATGTTTAAGGCAAACATACTTTCAGAAATTAAAAACTCGCGAATTGACGAGCGTAAAACTGCTTTTCCATCGCCTTGGCGCGAATAAGGCGTAAGGCCGCAGCCTTTTAAAACCAAATCAAAGCTTTCATTTTTTTGATTGGTAATTTGCGAAAGCAAGCAAGCGCGGCCATCGCCAAGTTGCGAAACAAAATAACCAAATTGATGACCAGCATAAATCGCGGAAAGATTGCAAAAATTTGGGTGGGTTTTTTTTGCAGAAAAAAAATCACAAAAATCGGTATTTAAAAATTCTTTTTCATCAAGATTTATAAGCTCGCAAGCTTTTGCGCTGTAGGCGACAATTCGGCTTTCTTCCAGAGGTTTTGGCGTGATTTTAGAAAAAAAATCTTTACCCAATTTTTCAAAATGATTGTTAAAATTTAGGTCAGAAAATTTCATTTTTAAACCGCCACCATTCCTTGCGCAGTTTTTACAACTTCATATTCACGAGGATTAAAAAGTTGATAATGCCACCATTCTTTTGAGTAATAATCAAAGCCAGAAATAGTCATCAAGCCCAATAAAATCAGGCGATTTCGTTGCGCTTCGCTAGAAATTTTAGAACAGTTATGAGAAGCCAAATCAGAAAAATCGTCAAAATCAGTTCCCATTTCTAGCTCGTTTCCATGCAAATCGCACAAAGTTAAATCAATGGCAACGCCACGACAATGCGGAATTGATCCACTAACCGGGTTAGAAATAAAATCTCCGTCTGAAAATTTTTTGAACATAAATTTTTGCACTTCAACTGGGCGAAAAGCGTCAAAAATTTTAATTTTTAAACCCAAATTTTTTGCTGCTAAAATGGCGCGTTGCAAAGGTTCAATTGCTGCTTCGTGTAAATAACAAAATTCGTAAGCATAAAGTTTTTGCGCGCAAACGTTGTTGGTGCTGGCGTAGCGCAAATCAAAGATCACGTCAAACTTTGGCGCGGTTATTTTTGTTAAATTTTTCACCTTAAAATGGTTTTAAAATTACCAATGCAACAATTGCAATCATCAGAATTGTTGGAACTTCGTTGATAATGCGAAAGAATTTTTGGCTACGTTTATTTTCGCCTTTGGCAAAATTTTTAGCGCAGCGCGACAAAAATCCATGAAAGCCAGCCAGCACTAAAACCAACGTGATTTTTATGTGTAGCCAAACAAATTCAAAACCAATTTCACTCGCCATATAAAGCCCAAAAATAAAGCTTAAAATCATGGCGGGAGTCATAATAAATTTGAGCAAACGACGCTCCATAATTTGAAAAAGTTTGTCACTTTCAGAGTTCAGGGCAACTTGGGCGTGATAAACAAAAATTCTTGGCAAATATAAAAGACCAGCCATCCAAGAAATTACGGCAACAATATGTAAAATTTTTATTAAGTCGTAAGTTTCAATTTCGGGCATTTTAATTGGAAAAAAAAGTTGATATTTCGACTTGTGATTAGAATAGTGCGGTTCTTTTTTTATACTTTATCAAATTCGACTTGTAGTCGAATTTTGGTTGATTCTGAATTGCTTTTGTAGCGAGTGAATTATTGCATTCGCAACAGATTTTTAGTTTTTATAAAAATCCAAATTTTGAATCAGTTTGAGTATAGATTTTAAACAAAATACTTTTTCTTCTCTTCAAGTTAAAAATTCAAATCAAAAAAATGAAACTTCTCGCCTGCAACAGTAATCCAATTTTGTCGCAAGAAATCACCAATTACTTGGGTTTAAAGCTAATTGACGCCGAAGTAAAAAAATTTGCCGACAAAGAAATTTTTGTTGAAATTAAAGAAAACGTGCGCGGCGAAGATATTTTTGTGATTCAATCAACTTCTTATCCTGCCAATGACAACATCATGGAATTGTTGATTGCAATTGACGCGCTTCGTCGCGCTTCGGCAAAAAGAATCACCGCAGTAATTCCTTATTTTGGCTACGCCAGACAAGACCGCAAAGCCGCGCCGCGCACGCCAATTTCTGCCAAACTTGTGGCAAATTTAATTACTTCGGCTGGCGCAGATCGGGTTTTGACGGTTGATTTACACGCTGGACAAATTCAGGGATTTTTTGACATTCCGCTTGATAATCTTTACGCCGCGCCAGTTTTTGTACGCCACATCAAGCAAAATTTTGATTTAGAAAATTTGGTCGTAGTTTCGCCAGACGTTGGCGGACTTGTGCGCGCTCGAGCAATTGCCAGCAAAATTGGTGCCGAATTGGCAATTGTCGATAAGCGTCGCCCGCGCGCCGGAGTTAGCGAGGTTATGAATATTATTGGCGAAGTTGATGGCAAAAATTGTGTAATTGTTGACGACATGGTCGATTCGGGCGGAACTTTGTGTAACGCCGCCCAAGCCCTAATAAAAAAAGGTGCGATTTCGGTTTCGGCTTATATTACTCACGGAGTTTTATCGGGAAAAGCTGGAGAAAAAATTGCTAATTCTTCTTTGAAAAATTTGGTAATTACCAATTCAATTGAAGCCAGCAAAGAAACCTTGGCGGCAAAAAATGTAAAAATTATTAACATCGCCCACCTAATTGGCGAAGCTATTCGCAACATTTCTCAAGAAAAATCTGTTTCAACTTTGTTTGACTAAAAAATGGAAAAAATCAAAAAAACAATTTCTCAACTAAGAAAAAAAATCAGTAATTTTAAATTGGCTGATTTTAAAATTCAGGGCATCGCTTTTGGCTTTGCAATCTTGCTGGCTTTGACTGCAACGCTTATCAGCAGTTTGCTTTATCAACAAAAAAAAATGATTAAACGCGGCTTTGAAATTGAAATTTCGGCCGACGGAAAACCAGTAGCAAAAAAAGAAGAAAAGCCAGTTGATTTAGCCACCATGATGAAAACCGCCGATATTGATCGCGGGACAAAAATTTTCAAAAAATGCGCTTCGTGCCACTCAATTGCAAAAGGCGAGGCGGCAAGAGTTGGGCCAAATTTATATGGCGTTGTCGGCAGAAAAAGAGGTTCTTTTGCGGGTTTTTCTTATTCCGAAGCAATGAAAGCCAAAGGCGGAAATTGGGACAGCGAATCAATTAATTCTTTTATTACAAAACCAAAAGAATATTTACCCGGAACCAAAATGGCTTTTGCTGGTTTAAAAAAGCCGCAAGATCGCGCCGATGTGGTGCTTTATTTGCAAGGGCAAAAGTAATTTCGACAATTAAATCTTTTTTAAAAAATGCTAAAAAACTTTAAAATTAGGTTATTAAAAACTGCGTCAAAAATGTTTTGTAAAACCACATTAAAAACCACAATCAAAACCCCACTCAAAACTGCTAAAATAATCTTTCAAAAAACCTTAACAAACTCACCCAAAACCGCCAAAACAAACTCAATTAACTCACTCAAAACCCAACTCAAAACCCCAACCACGCCCAAAAAGTCTTACGCTTTTTCGCTAATTGAGTTGGCGGTGGTGATTTTGATCATTGGAATT
>CANEUK010000079.1 GCA_947441695.1 Rickettsiales bacterium | reverse complement strand
TATCCCGCATCAAATGGTTACACTTCAATAGTTAAACTTCTTTTAGACAGAGGAGCTAAAATTGAAGCTAAAAACAAAAATGGATTAACGGCTTTGCATTATATTGAAGCTAAAAACAAAGATGGATTAACGGCTTTGCATTATGCCGTATTCAATGGTCACACTTCAACAGTTCAACTTCTTTTAGATAGAGGAGCTGACATTGAGGCTAAAAACAAAGATGGATTAACGGCTTTGCATCATGCCGTATTCAATGGTCACACTTCAACAGTTCAACTTCTTTTAGATAGAGGAGCTAACATTGAGGCTAAAAACAAAGATGGAAAAACACCACTCGATCTAGCCAAAAAAAATGGGCACAATGAGTTAGAAGTAGAAATTGAAAAAGCTAGGTCACAGAGAAGTTCAGATTTAAATGTTGCCGCATCAAAAGGTGATATTAAAAGAGTTCAACTTCTTTTAGAAAAAGGAGCTGAAATTGAGGCTAAAGACGAAGATGGTCAAACACCTTTGCATGCTGCCGCAAGAAATGGTTACACTTCAACAGCTCAACTTCTTTTAAAAAGAGGAGCTAACATTGAGGCTAAAAACAAAGATGGAAAAACACCACTCGATCTAGCCAAAGAAAATGGGCATAATGAGCTAGAAGTAGAAATTGAAAAAGCTAGGTCAATTTTAACTCTAAATAAAATTTTGCTGACTGCTGCAGCAAAAGGTGAAGCTGAAAAAGTTAAACTTCTTTTAGAAAAAGGAGCTGACATTGAGGCTAAAGACAAATATGAATCAACAGCTTTAGAGCATGCCGCAGCAAGAGGGCACAATACAACAGTTCAACTTCTTTTAGAAAAAGGAGCTGACATTGAGGCTAAAGACAAATATGGATTCACAGTTTTGTGTGCTACCGCAGCAAAAGGGCACCATACAACAGTTCAACTTCTTTTAAATAATGGGGCTAACGTTAAGGCTGAAAACAAAAATAACGCAACAGCTTTGCATTATGCCTCAAAAAAAGGTCGCGCTGAAATAGTTAAACTTCTTTTAGACGCGGGAGCTGAAATTGAGGCTAAAGACAAAAATGAAGAAACAGCTTTGCATTATGCTGCAAAAAAAGGTCACACTTCAACAGTTCAAATTCTTTTGGACGAAGGAGCTGGAATTGAGACTAAAAACAAATATGGAAAAACTCCTCTCGATCTAGCCAAAGAAAATGGGCATAATGAGCTAGAAGTAGAAATTGAAAAAGCTAGGTCACAGAGATCAGATTTACATGTTGCCGCATCAGAAGGTGATATTAAAAGAGTTCAACCAAACAAAGAAGATAACAGAAAAAAAGCCCCACAGGATGAAGCTGCTAAAGAAGAAAAACCTTCAAACTTAACCCAAAAAAGAGATAATCCAGTCAAATTACAAGAAGGGAAAAGTCAGGGGTCAAAGGTTGGTAAAGGCAATTAAATTACTTGAAAAATAATAAAATTTTTCGATCAGAAGCCTGAATTGCCGATAATTCCAAGATTCATCCCAATTGAGTAAGAATCAGATTCAGAAAAGTTCTGACGCGATTTTAAAAGCAAATTTCGCCAACATTTAAACTCACATTTGAACCAAACAAGTTGGAATCTTGTTTGGTGTCGATGTTTAAAAAACCGTTTGGGTAAGAAACTATCCCGAAGTAGCAATTCCGTATTTCTGCCCCAAATATTGCTCAATTAACTTGCGATTGGCGTCGCTTAAAACTCGATCAAAAATAATAATTTCAGAAATATATCCTTGCCACGGATTGGCGGCGGATGAATTTCCGATATAAAAATTGTTCGACGGATTATTTGAAATTACGCCACTAGAACTGGTTAAATTTTCTAAAACGCCGTTGGTAAATAGTTTGGTAGTTTGGCTGCTGCCCAAATAGGTTGCTGAAATAATTTCGGCTTTTGTTGAAGAGCTAGCACTAACAGAATTATTGTCAGTTGCGCCCACGCCCAAAAACTTTATCTGTCTTTTACCAGAATTGGCGGTTCCGCCAATAGCGAAACCCCAACCCGCCGAATTTCCATTAAGAAAAATTGTTGAACTAGCAAAAGAGCTGCTAACCGCCTTTAATTTGGATACGACAAAAAAAGTAAAATCATTATTTGGCGTTAAAATTGGCGTGCTACTAAGCGAAGATTCGCTTTTTGATAATTCTAACAAAGAAGATGTCGAGCCGCTAAAATAAATTGAAGGCAAAAGATAAATTTCACTTATTTCTTTGAAAGTTATTCCATTTGAAGCCGTGGCAAGGGCAAAATATTTTCTGCTTGCTTGGTTGTTAATGTCGTTCCACTGGGTAATTTGAACGCCATCGCTTGTTTGATTTTGCAAAAAACTTTCTGGCATTGTTGGTTCGAGCCACAAAACCAAACCTTGAATTGAATTAACGGGCGAACTGTTGGTTAAAGATTGAGCCGAATTTAGTCTAAAATTACTGACCAAGTTTTTGCTTTGAAAAATGGCCGCAGCCAAAATTGCAATTACGATTAGGCAAAATGATATTTCGATTAGTGAAAAAGCTTTTGCTTTTTGAACTTCTTTTTTTTTCATAATTTTATTTCTAAGCCATTGCTACAAAGTCTTTCATAACAATTTTGGTGCCACTTTTTTCAAAAGAAATTTCTAATTTATTGCCATCAACATTTAAAACTTTTCCATAGCCAAATTTTTGGTGAAAAACTCGCTTTCCAGAAATTTTATCCTCAATTTTGTTATTCTGATAAGATGGCGCAACATAACGTTGCAAAGCACTTTCGTTTCTTTTGTTGAACAAAAATTCTGAACCAAAATAAACTTCTTCAAAATCAATTTGATCTTGCGGTAATTCCTTTAAAAAGCGCGAAGGCATTTGCGTTTGGTAATCGCCAAAAACATAGCGACTTTTGGCGTAGCACAAAACCAACTCTTTTTTAGCCCGCGTAATTGCAACATACATCAAACGCCGCTCTTCTTCAACGCCATTTTTTTCGTCAATTGATTTTCCGCTTGGAAAAAGACCATCTTCAAGACCGGGAACAAAAACCAAATCAAACTCCAAACCTTTGGCACCATGAACCGTCATAACTGTTACGGCGTCTGTTAGGTTTTTGTCGTCTCGCGCTTCAATCAAAGAAACATATTCTAAAAACTCAACCATGCTCGAAAAGTCGGCAAGGCTGTTGATAAATTCTTCAATATTTTCTAGGCGACCTTGCGCTTCTAAGGTGTTTTCATTTTTCCACATTTGAATATAGCCAACTTGCTCAAGCAAAGTTTTGGCTAGATTTGACAAAGGTTCGTCGCCAACTCTTTGGTTAGTTTTTTCAATTTGTTCAATCAAAATTTTTAGCGCGTCGCGTGCTTTTCCTTTGAGCGCGTTTTGTTCTAACGATTTTTTTATAGCGTTAAAAAACGAGGTTTTTTCTTGTTTTGATTTTTCGTAAATGCCCGAAATTGCTGCATCACCAGCACCTCTTTTTGGCACGTTGATAATTCGATTTAAGGCTAAATCATCATCTAAATTGGCGCAAATTCTTAGATAAGCGATACAATCGCGAACTTCGGCGCGCTCATAAAATTTCATGCCGCCAATTACTTTGTAGGGCAAATTATTTTGAATAAATGCCTCTTCAAAAGCGCGCGTTTGATAGCCCGCGCGCACTAAAACAGCAATTTCTTGCGCCTTAAATTTTTGTTTAGCAATTGAATTTTTTATCATTCCAGCCACGGTGCTGGCTTCGGCGCGGTCGTCAACAAAAGACAAAACTTTTACTTTTTCGCCTTGGCTTGCGTCAGTCCAAAGTGTTTTGCCGTGTCGCTCTTTATTTTTCGAAATAACCGAATCTGCCGCCGCCAAAATGCGCGCGGTTGATCGATAGTTTTGTTCAAGGCGAATAACTTTGGCGCCAACAAATTCTTTTTCAAAACGCAAAATATTGGCAATATTGGCTCCGCGCCAACTATAAATTGATTGGTCGTCATCGCCAACGCAGCAAATATTTTTATGCGAATCAACCAAACGCAACAACCACTGATATTGGGCGTTGTTGGTGTCTTGATATTCGTCAACCAGCACGTAGCAAAATTTATTTTGATAATAAGCAAGAACGTCTGGCGCTTTGGCAAACAAGGTTAAATTGTGCAAAAGCAAGTCGCCAAAATCTACCGCGTTCATCGATTTAAGGCGAAATTGATAAGTTTCCCAAACATCTTTTAACTTGGGCAAATTCACTTCAAAGCCAGCAGAATCAAGGCTTTGCGGGCTTACAACTTTGTCTTTAAGGCGCGAAATTCTGTTTAAATAGGCTTTTGGCGCAAATTGTTTGGTGTCAATATTAAAATCAGCCAAAATTTGTTTAAGTAGGCGCGTTTGATCGTCGTCGTCAACAATAATAAAATCATTGCGCAAGCCAACAATTTCGGGATGGCGGCGTAAAATTCGTGCCGCAATTGAGTGAAAAGTTCCAACCCACAAATTATTCACTTGGTCGCCAATTGTTTCGCCAATTCGCTTTTTCATTTCAGCGGCTGCTTTGTTGGTAAAAGTAACCGCCAAAATTTGCAAAGGCGAAGCCAAATAACAATTTACAATATGAATTATTCGACTGGTCAAAACGCTGGTTTTTCCAGTTCCAGCGCCAGCAAGCACCAAAACTGGCCCATTGGTGTGTTTTACCGCTTCGAGTTGCGGAGAATTTAGTTTGTTCAAAGACATTTTTAATATTTTTCGGGGTGAAATTCTTGGATAATTCGAGCGTTTGATTTGGAAAAAATTGCCAGCTTAATAATTTGGTTCATTTGCTCTTTCGAAATTTTCAGCGGTGTTTTCATTATATACCATTTAACGCCTTCAACGCATGGCGGAGTAGTAAGAGAACCATCGTAAAAAAATATTTTATCATCAGTTTTTACAATTTTTGCCAAATTTATTTTTGGCAGATTTTCTAACTTTGACAGCGTTTTTATTATGGAGTTAAACGCGGAATTTTCTTCGCCAACTTCTAAAAAAATTGCCAAAACCAAAAGTTGTTCATCTTCGCTTTTATGATAAATCTGCATTTCAAGCGAATGTTGGCTTGAGTTCACCAAATGTTCGCTTGGGTGATGAAATTCTAAATGTCGCAAAAAATACTTTTTTTTGCCTCGCAACACAAAATCGCGATTATCAAAAAAAATTTGTCGAACGTAGTTTTTGTCTAAAGTTTCAACCTCTGAATCTTGATAAAAAAACTTTAATTCATTTTTCTCAAAACCATATTTCACATCAATTGGCGATTGATTATAGCCAATTTTGCAAAACTTAAATTCTTCGCTCAAACTGCCCCAATTTTGCGCCGCATTTTTGCCTTGATAACTCCAATTTTTGGCGCAAGAAAAAGTAAAAAACGCTAAAAAAATTGACAAAAAAAGTTTTACAAATTTTTGAAATTTTTTAATTAGCATGTTTTTAAAATTTTTTATTTGGCATATCGAACAATCACAATTCCCGAGCCGCCGGCAGCGCCGTCACCGCCTGTTTTACCGCATTGACCGCCACCGCCGCCGCTTCCAGTATTGGGTTTTCCACTAGTCGAGGAAGCTCCATTATTTGTATAACCATTTCCGCCAACGCTGCTCCCGCCAACGCCTCCTTTGCCAACATTAGCGTTGCTACCTCCGCCACCACCGCCACCAGCAATCTTAGAAAATGTTGATTCAGATATTGGATTATTTATTCCATCACCACCATTTCCAGCTGAACTAGAACTTGGTGATTTACCAGCGCTCCCAGCTCCACCGCCGCCAGATCCAGGATAGTAGTATAGACCATTACCACATGTGTTAAAACCGCCGCCAGCATTACCATAATGAGAAGTTTCGTAAGGTTGTGCAGTTTGAGAAGATTCTCCTCCTTTACCGCACCAATTACCTCCTCCACCTGAACCACCATCTAATTGTGTATAATCGAAATTCCCAGTGACGGCTCCGGATCCGCGTCCGCCTCCATATGCAGTAATTGTATTATCGAAAACTGAATTTTCCCCTTTATTGCCGTTTATAGGTTTGCTACAGTCGATACTATGTAGTAGCGCTCCACCAGAACCAACCGTAACTGGAATATTATTAGAAGCAGAAAGTATATATAAACTTGCGTAAACAACTCCTCCACCTCCACCTCCACCTCCACCTCCAGGTCCCGTTTCAACTGAACCACTTCCACCTCCACCAACCACCAAAACTTGAGCAATTCCGCCACTGGTGCAAGAAAGGGTTCCTGAACTTTTAAATGTATGAATTTTGTAATCTACGGTTTCGGATACAGTTCCACCAGTGCAACTTGGCTTAGGGGGCGTGCAAACTCCATTTACCGGTAGATAGTTATTAGCGGTGTCGCAAGCGGTGCAACCAGATGCAAGTGTGTAGCCAGCTTTGCAAACGCTACAAGTTGCGCCAGCATAATTGCCCGAGCAGTTATCATTAGCAGAAATGTCAGAACAGCCATTGGCAGAAACCAAAAGTGAAGTTCCTACGCAAGTATAAGAAACTGATTTGGCTGGGTTGAAGTTGGTTGCGTTGCAAGCAATTTGAGTTGTACCCGAGGTTGTTGAAACTGCTGTTCCATTAACAATTCCATTCACGTTTGAAAAAGTGCAGCCTTGTTTACAAGTTCCATTGCTTGGAGCATATCCGATGGCGCAAGCATTTGCGCCGTTGTTGCCGCCAGTTGTTTCACCCGCCGTGGAGCAAACAGTTGAACTTGGAGTTGGGCTTAACGCGCCATTTGAGCAAGTGTAGCTTTGTTTGGTGGTTCCACCAGCATATCCAGAAGCGCCGCAGGTTAAGGTTCTAGATTCTCCATCGGCAATTGTGGATGGGCTAGAAAC
>CANEUK010000078.1 GCA_947441695.1 Rickettsiales bacterium | reverse complement strand
TATGCCATTGACGATGGTGGCAATTTTAGAATCCATCTCTTTATAAGAAATCGCACAAAATACATCTGCATTTGGTGCGTTAGATAAAAACGCGTGTAAAAAAGAAATATTTTGCTCGGGATATTCGTGCATTCCGCTTATGCATACTGCTACTTTATATTTACTGACGAGATATCTGTGAGATGAGGCTAGAAAAGCAATTGGAGTTTTTAAAATAAATTTTTCCAATATATCAGAGTTAAATGAAACGCTTTCCCATCTAAAGAAAAACAAATTCAGTTTGGTAAATATCTTGCCGATACTATCAAGATTATGTTGCGTAATTTCTTTGCTAATATGCTCTAAAATACCGCATGGCTCATATTCGCCGCAAAAACCTCTTATCAATAAATTGTAATCATCCGCACTTAAATTATCTCGCAAAACATCTTTTATGTTTACCCCTTTATATTCAGTTGGATCTGCAACATGAATAACATAGCTGTAGTATAAAATATTTTCAAAAATATGCCCTTCATTTTTTGCAAAATTTAGAAAAACATTCAGAATATTGGTACCATGCTTGTTTTCGATAAATTCAAACATTTTATCGACGTATTTTTTGATATAAAACCATCCAAAATACTCTAGGTAATATCTTTCTAGTTTTATGTTTAAAATTTCAGATACCGATTTATTTACATTATCTGACAAAGATCCTTCCCACTTGATTTTGCGGTGATCAAGATCGCTGTAAAAAACAGTTTTATGTTTTGTTTCTTGGTCAAAAATATCTGCAATATTTACGTCTTTGATTAACAGTGCTTCGGAATCTAAGATTAAGGCTTCTTCATATTCTATTTGCTGTAAAGGGAGAAGTTTTTTAAGAGATTGATAAGAAAATTTCTTTAAGTCGATTAAAAGAGAGTTACTGTTTTTTTTGTAACCATACTTCTTCAGAATTTCACAAAAATTTTCTAAAACAATTTTGATATCAAAAAATTGAGAAATTTCTTTACGAAATTCGTCAATTTCATCTTCTGCTAAAACAAAATGTAACGAAACCGATTCTTTATCGCGCACATGTTTTTGAAAACTTTCTAGAAACTTTTTGTTGAATCTAAAATGGTTTTTAAATGTCGGTATGATAATAACTTTTTTTTTCATATTTGTTTTTGAATTTTCATCTGATTTTAAGAATTAGTCATCTTTAAAATTTTTTCTTCTTCAAAATCTAAAAACTCAGAAGGGCGAATTGCCTTATCGTCAATAATAAAGCCATTTTCGGCGAATGGTTTGCCAAATTTCAACCCATCAAACGGAACATCAAAACGTTTTAGCCAAGCTAGAGTTGCTTCACCAACTTCCGCTAATGCTTTTGCCTCGTTGTTATTGTGAGTTTTCATTCTGCGGGATGTGTTAATTATTATCTCGTAGCCTTTGAGTTTATATTCTCTCAATTTTTCAATTACTTTGTGGTTTGGTTCTTTTTCAGAATAAGGAACTCCAGATTTTTCGATTGTGATGGTGTTGTCTAAATCACAAACAATTACTCTTTTTGTATGGTTTGTGAGTTGGTTTTTGTCTAACAAGTTTTTTTCGTTAATTCCCCAAAACTCTTCAAGTTGCCCTGGGGTTCCCATCGGTTTAAAATTATCAACTTCGCTAATTAGAATTTTTTTACCAGCCGTAATATATTTTTTGTAAAGAGGAATAACATAGTGTTCGCCTTGCTCGCCATCGTTTTTTAACTCATCTTTAGCCAATTCAAAAAATAGTTTTGAGTTTTTAAAATAATAAAAACCAACTGAAGCAAATTCTGATATTCTGACTTTTTCGGCAACCTCTAGAACTTTGTTTTTATCATCAACTTTGCAAAAAGACCACGAATCGCCATTGGCTTTGAAACAAGGAATTAAGCCGTCAACTTTATTATTATTCATCAATTCAAAAAGTGAGCGATCTTGAAAATAAGTGTCGCAGTTAAAAATAGCGATTGCCTCATTTTCTTTAACGAAATCTTTTGCCAAAAAAGAAGTTTTTAATTGACCAGAAGTGTATGAATCGATTTCAATCCAATTAATTTGATTGAACGGATAACTATCAGAAATTGTTTTTTCTAACTTATTTTTTACATCATGTTCGCGCTGC
This sequence comes from Rickettsiales bacterium, assembly GCA_947441695.1. Classification (GTDB taxonomy): domain Bacteria; phylum Pseudomonadota; class Alphaproteobacteria; order Rickettsiales; family UBA1997; genus UBA2645. The sequence goes on along the minus strand of CANEUK010000078.1, from coordinate 4,851 downwards.
ACAATTATTGTTATTGAGTCGCCAAAAGTAATAGGCAAGCAGGCTATTGATATTTCGAGCGAGGTTTTGCTATTTAATTTTATCAATGGCTTGGAAAGTTTGGGCATCAATTTTTTAAATCTATCACCTTTGCCAGCAGCGCATATTATATAATTTATTGTCATTATTTGTTTAGCGATTTTGTTGATAGTCGTTAAAAGCTTTTATAGCGTTTAAGCAGTGAGCCATTGAGCGATTTTGACTTTCTTCGTGCAAAGGTATCATGCTGGTAAAAAGGGTTGCTTCGAGAAGTCTGATTAATGAGAAGTCGACATTCATATTTTTCAAAAATTTTTTAAAAGACTTCTCCATTAGATTTTTTAAAGATTTTTTTATTTTTATTTTTAACTCGTAAGAATTCTGTTGTTTTTCAATCGAATACATGTCGTGAGCGGTAAAGTCGTAAAGACCGATAAATGAGTGAGATAATTTTGCTAAATCATAATATATTGGAAAGTAGGTTTCTTTAATGTCTTTTTTGTATCCTTTGGGGTCGATAAGAATAATATTCTTGTCTAAGGGAGAATAAAACATGTTTGATAGACACAAATCACCATGCGAGAAGTATAATTTTCGATCAGTTATTTTTTTAAATTCTTCTTTGATCGAAATACTTAAAATTCCAATGAACTCTTCGAAGTTTTTGTAATTATGGCTATGAAAAATTTTGTTTAGACTTGAAAAGCTATCCATTTTTTTTGTTAACAAGAATCTGTCCTCGTTTTTTTGGATAAAAAGTTCAAAGAATTTCTTATCAAACTCTCGTTCGTTTTCTTTTAATTTAGGAAGCTTTGAAAAAAAGATCTCAACTTGATTTAATATTCCCGATATATGTTTGGCGTCGACTAGACCAGATATTATTGAATCTCCAAAGTCAGGATAGTGAATTTTTTTTATCTCGTAAGCGGAATTCTCTTTTGAGGTAGAAAAGTTTTTTACTGATGGAAAATATTTCTCAATTTCCTTCGGGATGTTTGATAAAAAGTTAAATTCATTAGCAATTTTATCTTTATTTGAAGAGCTTTTTTTTAAATAAATTAAGTCCTCACAAGTTTTTATGGTGTTAAAATGTCGGGTTTTGTATTTTATGGTCATAGGCTAATTGTATCTCTTTTTATGATTTTGATTGAGTAATCGACTCCAAATACCCGCGATAAGTTGAACCAATTTTGTATTTTTCGGCGAGCTTTTTGAGTTGCTGGCGGTTGATAAAACCTTTGCTAAAAGCCAATTCTTCAATACAGGCAATTTTCAATCCTTGTCTCTTTTCAATAGTGTGAATGAAGGTCGAAGCTTCAAGCAGCGAATCGTGAGTTCCGGCGTCTAGCCAAGCAAATCCGCGTTTTAGTTTTACTACGCCTAAGTTTTTTTGGGCTAAATAAGCGTTGTTTACGTCGGTAATTTCTAGCTCGCCGCGCGCTGATGGTTTGATGTTTTTGGTGATTTTAACTACATCGGAATTGTAAATATAAAGCCCCGTGACGGCTAAATTTGATTTGGGATGCTTTGGTTTTTCTTCAATTGAAATCACTTTTTCCTCTGCGTCGTCAAACTCAACCACGCCATATCTTTGGGGGTCGGAAACGTGATAGGCAAAAACCAAGCCGCCAATTTTTTTGGATTCGATTTGATCAATTTTTTCTTGCAAATTGCTGCGGTTAATTTCGGCGCCGTAAAAAATATTATCGCCCAAAATCAGGCAAACATTATGTCCGTTAATAAATTTTTCGCCAAGCAAAAAAGCCTCGGCAATGCCTTTGGGTTGGTCTTGCACAACGTAAGAAAGTTTAATTCCAAAATCAGAACCATCGCCCAAAAATTTTTCGATGTTTGGCGTGTCTTGCGGTGTTGAAATTATCAAAATTTCTCTAATTCCCAAATTCATCAAAGTTGCCAGCGGATAACAAATCATTGGCTTGTCGTAGACTGGCAAAAGTTGCTTGCTAATAACGTTGGTAAGTGGCGCAAGCCTTGTTCCAGAACCGCCAGCGAGAATTATTCCTTTCATGAGATTTTTTGTTTTTTTGAAGTGATAGCCGCAATAAAGATTTTTCTTTCTGTTGTTAAATCTAAATTTAGTTTTTTGGTATAATTTATGCTAAAAAAATAGTCAGAAATAAAATTAGAAACGTAAAAAATAAAAAACAAAAAAATTAATTCAAAATTTGAACAATAAATAAAGCAAAATGACCAAATTTAGTTCAGAAAAATTTAGCAAAAACAGCGTCGAAACAACTGAAAACCCAAAATTTTTGCCTTTCTTAAAAAAGATTCTTTTTACTGAAATCTCATTTTTTTGGATGAGCGCAATTTACGGACTTGCGATTAGTTTTCTTTCGCTCGCCGTTCCGCTTTCGGTGCAATTTCTAATTAACTCCGTTTCATTTACAGCGCTGATGCGCCCGACTTTTGTTTTGGGAAGCGTGCTATTAATTTTACTGATTTTTTGGGTCGCTTTAAACGCTTTGCAATTTTTTGTGACCGAAATTTTTCAGTCGCGATTTTTTGCCCGAATCACTTCGGAAGTAACGATTTTGCTGTTAAAATCAAAACAACAAAACCTAGAAAAAAGAGAAATAGTGAACCGTTTTTTTGAAACAATCGTAATTCAAAAAACCATTCCCAAATTTTTAACCAAAACATTTTCCACAATTTTGCAAGGCGCGGTTGGTTTGATTGTGGTTAGTTTTTATCATCCCGTATTTTTTCTTTTTAGCTTGGCGATTGTAATTTCTTTGTGGTTGATTTGGTCGCGCTTTTACAAGCAAGCGGTTGCTAGTTCTTTGTCTAAGAGTCAGGCAAAATATGATATTGTTAGATGTTTTGAAGAGATTGAAGAAAGCAATAATTTTACCAATCTTGATGTTGAGCAAAAAATTAATTCTCTCACGGGAGATTATTTAAAAGACCGCAAATCGCGCTTTAAAAGCCTATTTTCTCAAGTGATTTTATTGCTTGCGCTTTATGCAATTTCCAATGTTTCGCTTCTGGTAATTGGCGGCTGGCTAGTTTTGAAGGGTCAATTAACAATTGGTCAATTGGTTGCGGCAGAATTAATTTTATCAGCTTTGCTTTACAATTTTTCGCAGCTTGGTCGCGATTTAGAAAATTTTTACGACCTCACCGCTTCCTGTCAAAAATTATCAAAATTTTATAATTTTTCTATTGAGAAAAAAGATTTTGCGCCATTCACCAATTTCAACAATATCAACATTCCTAAACCGCTAAAAGTTTTACCAAAAATCATTTTAACTTTTTTAAGTTTGGTAATTCTAATTTTACTTCTAACGCCGTGGCAACAAACCTCGAAAGGCTTTGGAAATATTATTGCGACTGATCCAAACCACCGCGCTCAAAATATTAGCGCGCCTGTTAATGGTCGAATCAAAAAATGGTACGTAAAAGATGGATCGGCGGTTAAGAAAGATGATAAATTAGTTGAAATCGTTGATAATGATCCGCTGATTTTAGAGCGAATAAAATCGGAGCGCGACGCCAAAAAACGCAAATTTCAAGTAATTCAAATTGCTTCTCAAACCTCTAAAATAAACTATCAACGCCAAGAAGAACTTTTTAATAAAGGTTTAAGTTCGCGTCGAGATTTCGAGGAAGCTAAAATTGAATATAAAAAACTTTTAGCCGCCCAAGAATCTGCCGCTTCAGAATTGGCGGAGTCAGAAACCAAACTTTCACGCCAAGAAAATCAAATAATTTACGCTCCAAAAGACGGCGTGATTTTAAAAGTTTTGGCCAGCGACGCCGCAACAGTTGTTCATTTGGGCGACAAAATCGCAACATTTGCGCCAAATTTAAGCGATCCGGCAGTCGAAATTTATGTAAGTGGCAATGACATTCCTTTGGTAATTGAAGGAAGAAAAGTGCGTTTGCAATTTGAAGGTTGGCCAATTATTCAATTTAGCGGCTGGCCATCAATTGCGGTTGGAACCTTTGGCGGCGTGGTTTCTTCGGTTGATTCTTCAATTTCTGAAAATGGAAAGTTTCGCGTAATCGTAAAAAAAGACCAAGATGAGAAATGGCCCGATGAAAGATTTTTAAGGCATGGCGCCAAAGCTCAAGGATGGATTTTGTTAAATAATGTCAGTTTGGGATATGAATTTTGGCGCCAGCTAAATAGCTTTCCGCCAAGTTTTGACAGCGAATTAAAAGCCGCTCAAACAAAAGAAGAATCAAATAAAAGTCGCTAAATGAAACGCAAAATTGGGGCAATTTTTACAATATTATTTTTAAATTTTGGATGTCTTGAACTTGCGAAAGCTTCCACCGAAAAAAAGCTTTCGCATCATGAAATTATTGCGTCGGCAAATAAAAACTATCCGCAGATTTTATCTTATTATGAAAAAGTAAGCGCCGCAGAAGGAACGGCATTGGGATCTCTTGGATTTTTCGACATCAAGTTAAAACAAAACTACAGCGACAAAAGTCGCGGTTTTTACGATGGAAAAACCATCGACACTTTGCTGGAAAAAGAATTGGGCTTTATGGGCGCAAAAGTTTATGGCGGCTATCGTAAATCTTTTGGCAGTTTTGCCGATTACGAAGGAAACTCTCAAACCAATGACGGCGGAGAATATCGCGCCGGCGCTAAATTTTCTTTGTTAAAAGATAGTTCAATTGATCAAAACCGACTTGGTGTAATTTTGGCAAATCTTGGAGTTGCGGAAAGTCAAATTCAGCTTGAAACAATTAAAAAAGAAATTGAAAGAGACGCAACAAAGGCTTATTGGAAGTGGATTTCATCGGCAAAAATTTATCACATTTACGAAGATCTTTATCAGCTTTCGCTAAAGCGTC
>CANEUK010000077.1 GCA_947441695.1 Rickettsiales bacterium | reverse complement strand
TTTGTTGATAACAGAGATGTCTGTCCAAACATCTGTTGACAAAGCAAGTTCTTGATTTCCCCTTCCTTTATTTCCATCTGTGATCATGGCTCCTTTATACTTAAGCCTATTTGCGGTAGCTTCGCTAATCTTTCTCTCTTCCAAAACTTCATTAGCATTAAAAATAAAATTATTTGATTTTGAATAGAGAAAAATTGTATCGTGTTTTCTATTCCAATAGCTTTCTACCCTCATTCCCCAAGTATATTTCCAAACAATCTCATTCACAAAATTATCCTCGCCAAAAACCTCATCGAGCAAAAAGCGCAAGTGGTGGCTTTTGTGCCAGTCGCAATGCAAATAAATGCTGCCTTGTTCGCTAAGCAGCTCGCGCAGCAAAATTAACCTTTCATACATAAATTGCAGATAAGTGTCTTTTGCCCAAATGTCGCTATATTGGGTTTGTTCTAAAATGCTTTGCCCTTCGCCCGAAAGTTTTTCTTTGGAGCCGCGCAACTCAACTTTGCGTACATAATCGGCTTTTGAATCGAAAGGCGGATCAATGTAAATTAAGTCAATTTTGCCGCGAAAGCCGCCAACCAAAAGCGAGCTTAAAATTTCTTTGTTGTCGCCGTGAATAATTTGGTTGCTCCAGTTTTTTTCTAAAATTTTGAAATTTAGTTGGGTTTGATTTTGTTCAGATTTTTGCTCGCCAAAGGTTTCGAGCAGCTGCGCGGGATAATTTTCAACTTTTTGCAAAGGCATTTTGCCAACCCAATGCAACATTGGGCGACCATTTAGTTTAGAAATGATTTTGGTGGTTTTGTTTTCTTGAGTCATAAAATTTGGTTAGTTTTTTTTGATATATTTGATGTATAGATCTAACTAAAGAAATCGATTTTTTTAAAAAACCAAAAATCTATTGCGGATGCACGAATTTACTTCGTGCGTAGCAATTCAAAACAAACCCAAATTCGACAAAGTCGAATTTGATTAAGTATAAATTAAATCTGCTACTTCCTTGATTTTGCTGTTTGCAATTGGGCTGTTTGAATAAAGAATGTGATATTTAAATTTGTTGCCAGCAATGGCTTCGATTTTTCTCACCGCCTTGGCTTTTGCTTGAGTTATTTCATTGGTTTCTTCATTTGGTGCTTTGACTTCGACAATTAAAAATTCGCCAGTTTTTTTTAAAATTACAAAATCAGGAAAATAGCTGCGATAGCTGCCGCTTGGGTCTTTATATTCAAAAAAGAAATCGGTTTGGTTTTGATTGGTTAAGCCGCCAGTAAAAAAAATATCAGCAATTTCTTCTGGTTTGGCGTTGAGGCTGACGAGAATTTCTGTGAAAAAATCTTTTTCTGGTGCCGAATCAAAATTGTAAGGTGAATAGTGAAAGCCAAATCCAGCTTGGTTTGATAAATCTTTTTGACTGACAAAATTTTGATCATTGCCTTTTTGAAAACGAATAGTGTGGCAAAAAACACCGTCTGAATTTTTGGAAAAAATATTGTTTTGCTGTTGGTCTTGAAATTTGATGATTGCCAAAGCTTCAACCACTTGCGTTTCAAGGGTTTGATAGTTTTTTGATTGTTCGTCAATTTGAGCAAAAAGCTGATCTAAATGATTTTGGGGCAATTGTTGATTGGGATAAATTTCGCTAAGTTTTGCAAAAATTTCTAAATAAGAAAAATGGTATTTAGCGGCAATTTGAGCTGTTGCGCTAAAAATATCTAAAAAATTATTGGCGTTTTTTATTTCAACAATTTCGCCAGTTCGTTCTAAAAAATTTTGTTGATTTGGTTTTTGTTCTTTGGGCGAATTTTCAAAATTTGGCTGATAAGTGGCGCGAGAAATTGTTTGTTGTTCAAGCTGATTTTCGTTTGGTTTTTTTAAAATTATTTCTTGGCTTTGTTGGCTTATTTTAACCACTTGGCGAATGGTTTTGATTATTTCTAATTTAGGCAAATTGGTTTTTAAAATTTTAATTTCTAACTCTTCCATTTGCGTCTGTTGTTGACTTAGCTGGCTTAGCGAAGTGCCAAAATTTTCGACTAGTTGTTTGTCTAAAATTTCTTGATTGCGTTTTTCGAGATAAATTCGCGCTGGCTTTTGATTGCCAACAACTTGGCGCAAACATCTGGTTGAAGATTGCAAAACAAAATTGTCAGAACTCGAAAGCTCACGAATTAGCGCAGTGGCAAAAAGGCTTGGGCAATTCCAGCCTTCGGTGCCTTTTTTGATTAGCAAAATAACTCGTTTTTCGGCTGATGGATGGTTTATGGCATTGAATTCTTCTAGTTCTTCTTTTGATGATTTTTCGGTATTTTGCAAAATTAGTGTTGGCGACAAGCCAGCTTTTATTATGGCGTTATCGATAAATTTTTTGCCTTCGTTTAGATGGTTGCTGTCTTTAAAATAAAAGGCGATTTTGGCTTTTGCGCCATTTGGTAATTGATGGTTTTGGTAGTTGGCAAAAAAATCTTTGATGATGTCTTCGATAACTGATTCCTCTGATTGCAAGCTAAAGTCGTAAGAAATAATTCCTTTGTGAATTGATTTTAAGACATTGTCTTTAATGCCTTGTTCAAGCCCATACCAAAAAACCACATCTTTTAGAGTTTGTTTGCCTGAATATGGCGTGCCAGTTGTATTAACCACGCAAATAATTTGGGTTTCTTTGGCGATGTAATTTATGGCTTCGCGTACTCTTTTTAAATCTTCGCCAACCTTTTGCCCGTAAGTGTGATGAGCTTCGTCAGAAAAAATACCAATTTGAGGAAGCGAAGCAATTTTTTGTAGCCGCAAATTAACAAAAAGTTCATTATGTTTTTGTTTTTGCGTCGCTTCAAAAGTTTGTTGTTTTTGACTTTCTTGAGAATCTTTTTTTGGGATAATTTTTTGAGTGTTGGTAACAATGATGTTGTAGCTGCTTTTTTCTTGCAGCCCGTCAATTTTTTGGCTGCCATCTTGCGTGTAAATCAACTTAAAATTTGCCATAAAAATTTGGTAATGGCGCGCAGGCAAAATTTGTTCAAATGGCGTGTTAGAGATTTCTTTGAGAGCGTTGATTATGGTTTTGTCTGGCGCAAAAACCAAAGCGTTTTTCATAAATTTATCGCCGCCATATTCTAAACTCATGGCAAATTCGGTGGCGATAATTGTGGCAATTAACATGGTTTTGCCAGCTCCCATTGTCAGAGCCAAAATATAGCTTGAATAGTCTAAATTGATTGATTCATGAATTGTTTGTAGCTGATTTTTTTTAACAAAATTGATGTCGCTGGCGATTTTTTCAAAAATTATTTCGGCGTTTCCATCAGCTAATTCGTCAGCAATTTCTTGGTTTTTTGTGTCAATTCCAAGTGCCTTAAAAAGATCGGAGTTTTTTGAATAAATTTTTTTATAAAGTTCCAAAAATTTTGGCGTTTCAAGTTTTAGGCGTAAAAACCAATAAACTTCTAAAGCTTCAAATTGGGCTGTTCTTAAAAATTTTAGCTGGTTTTTTTGGTCTTTGTTAAATTCTAAAATTTCTTTAATTACTGAAAATTTTGATGGATAACCTTGGTTTCGCCATTCAATTGATTGGCTTTGTAATTGTTTAAATAGTTGCATTTTTAAAATTTTTAGTTGTGCCACGGGTGTTTTTTGCGATAGTCTTTGGGTAGCAAAAACGCGCCTTGCCAAATGCCGCGTTTGTTGGCTTGGGCGGTGGCTTCAAGGGCGTCCATTTTTTCGTCAGATTCGTTGAAATTGTAAATTACGGCGTGGCCGTTTTTGACAATTTCTTGGTTGATGGAAAGCTCGCCGACAAAGCATTTGCCCAAAAAGCGGTTATATTTGTCTTTGCCCGAATAGTCGCAGCGCACGTTTTTGCCACTGACTAATTTGGTTAAAAACTCAAAACTGGCTTGACCGCAGGCATATTCTTGGTTTTGGGCGTTAAAACAGGTTTGTTTATATTCGGGCGCGTCAAGCCCAAAAAGGCGCACTTCTTTGTCGCCAACTCTGATGGAATCGCCGTCTAAAACTTTGGTGTTGCCGGAGAAATTTTTGTTGAATTGTGGATGTGATTTTACGCGGAAATATTGGCTTTGCGAGCTGGCGGTTTTTGAAGTTGCAGTTTGAAAAATGATAAGACAAAAAACTGCTAAAAAAATTGTGGTGAAGATGTTGTTAAAAAATTTCACTAAGTCTCCAAAATCAACATGTTCATGACCAGTTTAATCATGATTTCTTTATTTTTTGAGTCAGATTCGGCAATCAAAAGAGTCAGGGCTGCAAGGCCAATTTCATCAATTATTGGCTGGTTGTTTTTGCCAATTAAACACTGGTTTCGATTTAAAAAATCTACAAACAAAAATGCCGCGCTGCGTTTATTGCCATCGGTGAAAGGGTGATTTTTGATTACAAAATAAAGCAAATGCGCCGCCTTTGATTCAATCGAAGGATAGGCTGGCTCGCCAAAAACGCTTTGCTCTAAATTTCCAAAAATTGATGCGAGACCTTCTTGGTGCTCAATGGCAAAAAGTTGAGTGGCCTCTTTGCGAGAAATTAAATCTTTTTTTAAGTTGCCCAAAGCTGCGCGCGCATCTTTTAGGTTTGGCAATTTTCCGCCTTTTTTAGATTTTGGTTCGTCAAGCAAACCTTCGTCATAACGCTGCAAAAGCAGAAAAGTTTTGGTGTAGCGCGAAATCACGTCAACCAATCCGCGGCTTGAATCAAGATTTAACTCAGAACTTTGCGCAGCTTTTTGCACCAAATTCAGCGTGGTTTCAAGCTCGCGCGCATTTTCTTCAAAACGCTGACGATTGATGGTGAAGTCGCGGGTTAAGTGATCTTTTAAAACTGACGTTGCCCAGATTCTGAATTGGGTTGCGCGTTTCGAGCTTACGCGATAGCCAACAGCGATAATTGCATCAAGATTATAGTGCTTTAGTGTTCTTTTGACTTCACGCTTTCCTTCTTTTTGAACTACCGAGAATTCCTCGATAGTTGAGCTTTCTTCTAATTCGTGATCGCGGAAAATGTTGTTTAAGTGCAAACTGATATTGTCAGTTGATGTATCGAATAACTCAGACATTTGGCTTTGTGTCAGCCAAATTGTTTCGGATTTTAAGTGAACTTCGACAGTTTTTTTATCGTCTTTGCTTTGGTAAATAACGATTTCAGCTTGTGGTTTTTTCATGTGGTTTGGTGGTTGGTTTTGTTGGAGACTATTTAAAAAGGGATTTCGTCATCTTCTTCTTTTGGATTTAGGTTTTTTTTACAACTCTCCAATTTTTTTATGAATCCTCAATTAAGCTGCATATTTTTTTTTATAATATCATCCAGCCTTTCTGCTCTGTCTGAGCAGATATTTTTTATCAAATTTAGCTTTTCGATTCCCTTCATTTTAGCTACGCACCAAATCGTGATAATCTTGCATTAAATTGAGCGTAATTTGACTGGCTTGCGGATAAAAATGTTTGTCTTCAATTGATCCAACGCGAGTTATTTCGGCCGCGCTGCCAGTTAAAAAAACATCCGCCGCGTCAGACAATTCTTCGGGTTTTATGTGGCGTTCTACAACTTTAATTCCGCGTTTTTTGGCTAATTCAATTGTGGTTAAGCGGGTGATTCCGTTTAAAAAACAATCGGCAAGCGGCGTGTGAAGTTCGCCGTTTTTCATGACTAAAAATAAATTAGCACCCGTGGCTTCTGCCAAAAAGCCTTGATAATCAAGCATTAAGGCGTCGTTATAGCCTTCGTTTTCGGCTTCGTGTTTTGAAATTGTGCAAATCATGTAAAGACCGGCGGCTTTGGCGGCAACTGGCGCGGTTTCGGGCGATGGGCGTTTATATTTGGCGAATTTTAGTTTTAGCCCAGTTTTACGCGCTTCGGCCGAATAATAAGGCGGCCACGGCCAACAGGCAATTGCTACGTGAATTTTGTTTCCTTGTGCCGAAATTGCCATTTTTTCTGAACCGCGCCAAGCAAAGGCGCGCATGTAGCCCTCGTGAATATTTTGTTTGATGACAGATTCTTTTTTGATTTTTTCTAGTTCTTCAATTGAAACGGGCACTTCAAAACCCATCATTTTTGCCGATGCGTGCAAGCGGGTTGAATGTTCAAAAGATTTAAAAATTTTGCCGTTATAAATTTTTTCTCCTTCAAAAACGCACGAAGCGTAATGAAGTCCGTGATTTAGCACGTGAACTTTGGCGTCTTTCCAAGCAACAAATTCGCCGTTATACCATATAAAACCATCGCGTTGGTCGAAAGGAATTAAATCTGTCATTTTGTTTATTTATTTTTTTTGAGGGAATTTTTTTAAAGATTATTGGGCGAGAAAATATTTGGTAATTTTGTTTTTAAAAGAAAATGTTTGAATAAAATTTTGGTTAATTTTTCTTAAAATTCTAGAAGCCTGTATTCAAATTCATTTTGCCTAAGATTTTGGCATATTTTTAAGTGCTTTTTTGATAAAATCATAAGAAATATTTGGATAAATTTCGAATAATTTTATCAAAAAATAAGCTAAAACAAGACTAAATATGAGGTGAAATGAATTTGAATACAGGCTCTAAGGTTTAAAAAAAATCATTTAAGACTCGCTTGATTATTGGCAAAAAAAGCTGGAATTGCTAAAAATTTGCTGCTTTCTTGCCAGCAAAACTTTCTTCTTGGCAAAAAAATTTTGTAAAAAAAAACTTGAAAAAAAATGACAAAACCTTCACCAAAAAATTATTTAATTACGGGCGCCGCAGGATTTATTGGCAGCCATTTTGCCATTAAAGTTTGCGCCTTGGGCAATAAAGCCGTGGTTTTAGACAGTTTAACTTATGCCAGTAATTTAGAAAATTTGGCTAAAATAAAAACCTTGCCTTTGTTCAAATTTGTTGAAGGAAATATCTGCAATTCCCAACTCGTAAGCCAAATTTTGGCGGAAGAATCAATTGATTTTGTGGTGAATTTTGCTGCCGAATCGCACGTGGATAATTCAATTAAAGCCCCAGAAACATTCATTCAAACCAATATTGTTGGCA
>CANEUK010000076.1 GCA_947441695.1 Rickettsiales bacterium | reverse complement strand
GCCTTCGTGAATTATCACCAGCGAAAACGCGCCTTCAATTTGCGAAACAGCATCGATAATTTTTTCGTTCAAAGTGGCTTTTTGACTAAGCGCAATTAGGTGAATGATAACCTCGGTGTCCATGGTTGATTGAAAAATCGCGCCTTTTTTGATGAGTTGATTACGCAAAGTTGTTGCGTTTGTAAGGTTGCCATTATGCGCCAAAGCCAAAAACCCCAAACTCAATTGGGCGTAGATTGGCTGATAATTGCGCGCGGTTTTTTTGCCAGCGGTCGAATAGCGCACATGTCCAATTGCCAAATCGCCTTCCAATTTTTTTACAACTTTTTGTGAAGTAAAATTATCTGCCACCAAACCATCGGCAAAATGCGCCGAAAAAAACTCGCCCGACATCGAAACAATTCCCGCCGCTTCTTGCCCGCGATGTTGAAGCGCATGCAATCCTAGCGCGGTGTTTACGGAGGCGTCAGTTGATCCAAAAATTGCAAAAACTCCGCACTCGTCATTGAACTTATCAAACATTTTTATGGTTTTTTTAAAAGAAATTTTTTTTTAAGGAAATGAAGTAAATCTGACAAAATTTTGATTTTTATAAGTCAGAAAATCCAGTTTTATTAAATACTTTTAGTCAATTATTTTTGACGAAGATTTTAGAATTTTTTTATCGTTTTTTTTGACAAAATTGAGGTAAAAATTGGGATATGTAATTAATCAAATTCAAACTAAATTTGAGTTTGATTAATATAAATGAGCTTGTTGACAAGAAAGAATTTTTCAATTTAACGCACGAAATTATTTCTTTTAAAAAAATTAGTCGCGGGTCTTCTGGTAATTAAAGTCAATTTAGCCCTTAAAAGAGCTAAATTATTTTTTGTCTTACTTTTTGTTAAGCGGGCTTTTGCGGTAACTATACAAAAAATAGACTGCCAAACTAATAACAGTCCAAATAGCAAAGGGTTTGCCGCTTTCTCCAAGCAGAGTAACTATTAAGTAGGTGCAGCTTATTATTGCCAAAGGAGCAATTATAAAAACAGCTGGGCATTTAAAAGGTCTGTGAATATTTGGTTTTTTAATGCGTAAAACCAAAACCCCAACCGCAGAAACAGCCAAAGCAAATAATGTTCCAAGGCTTGTCATATGACCCATGGTTTGAATTGGAGCAAATCCTGAAGTAAGCGCCACTATCAAGGTTACGACAAAACAACTAAAGTAAGGAGTTTTGAATTTTGAGTGTAATTTGCTAAAAGCGTTAGGAATTAGACCATCGCGCGACATCACAAAAAAGATTCGTGATTGACCATACATTAAAACCAATAAAACTGCCATCATTCCAGCAACTGCTCCAGTTCCAACAAGGGCAGAACCAATATTGCTTCCATTTTGGCGCAAGGCGTAAGCCATCGGTTCAGCATTGTTCAACTGACTAAAATTAATAATTCCAGTTAGTGCTAAAGCCACCAAAACATAAAGAATGGTACAAACCAAAAGAGATCCAATTATGCCAATTGGCAAATCGCGATTTGGGTTTTTTGCCTCTTCTGCGGCGGTTGCAACTGCATCAAAACCAATATATGCAAAAAATATTGTTGCCGCACCAACAGCAACTCCTTTCCAGCCAAAAGGTATAAAATTTTGATAATTTTCTATTTTGATGTGAGGTGCTGCAATTGCTAAAAAGAAGAAAATTACAACCAACTTAATTGCTACTAATACACGATTTACAATTACGCTTTCTTTGGTGCCACGAACCAGAATTAGTCCAATAAAAATTGAAATACAAATTGCTGGAAGATTAATTAAACCGCCTTCTTCGTAAGGAGATTTGGTTAGGCTTTCTGGTAAGTTTATACCGCCAGATTTAAGAATTCCGACAAAATATCCTGACCATCCAGCTGCTACAGTTGAGGCGCCAATCGCATATTCTAAAAGCAACCCACATGCAACCAACCAAGCAAAAAACTCACCAAGAGCCGCATAAGTATAAGTATAAGCACTTCCGGCAACTGGAACCATTGCAGCTAACTCGGTGTAGGCCAAAGCCGCAAGCATACAGGTAAATCCAGCCAAAAGATAAGAAATTGAAATTGCTGGTCCAGCGTGCTGGGCGGCGGCAATTCCAGTTAATACAAAAATTCCAGTTCCAATTGTGCAGCCAATGCCAAGTAGAATTAAATCGAAAGCTCCAAGAGTTTTTTTTAAAGAATTTTTTTTGGCACCTTCAATAATATTTTCAATGCTCTTGGTTCTAAAAATTGATTTCATGTTGCGTTTTTATTTGAGATTAGAATTTGATTTATTCGTTAACTGAAGAGCTTTCGTTGGCTACTTCTTGACTTATAAAGCCTTTTTGCAATAGCTCGCTAATTGATTCTTTCATTAAGCACATGCCGTTTTTTTTGCCAAGTTCGATAATTGAATTGATTTGAGGAATTTTGTCTTCACGAATTAGGTTTCTGACTGACGAATTGGCGATCATAATTTCGTAGGCGGCGCATCTTCCTCCTCCATTTTTCTTTAATAGCCTTTGAGATATAATAGCCCTTATTGAACTTGAAATCATTGTGCGAATAACCGATTTGTCTTGCGGAGGAAAGACGTCGATAATTCTATTTATAGTTTGAGCTGCAGAACTTGTATGAAGAGTTGCTAAAACCAAATGACCAGTTTCAGCGGCTGTTAAAGCTAATTGAATTGTTTCAATATCGCGCAACTCGCCAACTAGTATTACGTTTGGATCTTCCCTTAAGGCGCCTTTCAAAGCATTAGAAAAAGACAGCGTGCTATTTCCAACTTCGCGCTGATTAATTAAAGATTTTTTATTTTTGTGAACAAATTCTACAGGATCTTCGATGGTAATTATGTGATAAGAATGATTGGTATTAATGTGATCAATTAGGGCAGCAAGAGTGGTTGATTTGCCACTTCCAGTTGGCCCAACTACCAAGATCAATCCTTTTTTTGCAGAAGCTAAAGATCTGATTATTTCTGGAGCATGTATTGCTGACAAACTTTTTATCTCACTTGGAATTTCTCGAAAAACTGCGGCTGGACCTTTGATGGTTTTGAATGCGTTGACGCGAAAGCGGGAATCTTTATCGACTTGTAAAGAAAAATCTAAATCCCACTTTTCTTGATAAGTTTTTTTTTGATTTTCATTCATAATTGAATGTAGCATTTCTAAAACTTTATCTGCTGAAAATACGGGCGCGTCTGGAATTGGAATTATATCTCCATCAACCCTAATTAGTGGCACAGAGTTGCTAGTAATATGAACGTCGGAACATTTGTGATTTTTGCCGTAAATTAAGATTTTTTCTATCATATTTTGTTTTTAATGCTTTGAATGCGTTTTTCTATTTGATCAATCGAAATCAGCTGATCTTGAGAGGAGTAGTTTTTTGCAACTTCTTGATAAAGATTTAAAGCTTCTTGGGTATTAGAAGTTTTGTCATAAATTACTGCTAAATTGTATTTGTAGACAAAGTTTTCTGGATCAATTTCTAAAGCTTTTTGTAATAGTTTTATTGCCTGATCGTAGTTCTTCATCTTTTCGTAAGCAACCGAAGCTTGAGCCAAAACATAAGCAGATTTTGGATTTTGGGTAGTAAGCCTTGAAAGTAGATATAGCGAGTCTTTTGGAGATTCTTCGATTAAAATTGCCAATAAATTACCAATTACTTCTTCTTCATTAGTTGAATCAATTTTTAATAAATCGCGATATATTTTTTTGGCTTGGTTAATTTGTCCTAGTTTTTGATAAACAACCGCTAAAGAAAACCTGCTGTAATAATTATTTGGTTCCGCCGCGATAACCTGTTTGTAAAGCTCGAGCGCAACTTCGTACTGTCCAATAAGAACCGCATTATAGGCAAGTTTTTCTTTTTGCCTAAGGTCAAAATTTTCTGCCTTTGAATCTACAATTACTATATCAATTTCTTTATTTTTCTTTTCTTCAAAATCTTGACCAATTGTGTAGTCGCTTTTTTTCTTCAACTTGCTGGCTTTGTAAACGTTAATTTTTTCACGAGAATATTTGTCAAAAAGAAGAGTTTTTTCTATTTCTTTTACAATGTCGTTATTTATAGATGAATCTTCAGCAAAGCTTTCTGCGCAAAAAAAATGAGTTAATAATAAAACAAGAATTATAGCTATTTTTGAACTACTAGTTTTTAGCATTTTCTAAGATTTTTTTTAAAATATACACCTAATCAAATTCGATTTATATAACTAAGCTGATTCAAGATCTTGATTTTTTATAAAAGCCAAAAATCTGTTGTGGATGCTACGATTTATTAGTCGCGTAATCAATTTAAAAAAAACCAAATTCGACTGCAGGTCAAATTTGATTAACTATAAATTTTGGTTTTTTATCTAAAATTAGAATTTTTAATTGGCTTGAGCGAGTGCTAAAATTTTTCTGCTAAAAATAAAAGTCAAACTATTCAAATCAATTCTAAGTAAAAATTCAAAGTAGTTGCTTTTAAAGACATCGAAAATTTATTTGAAAGCATTTGAAAGACTTCTTTTGCACCGATTTCTTGGATAAAGTTTTTAGAATTTATTAAATTAAAGACTCTTAACCGAATCAAATTTTCCACGGTAATAAATTAGCGGCGCTTTGTCAGAAATTTTGGCACAATCAATAATTTCTCCAATTATGATGTGATGATCTCCTGCTTCGATAAAGCGAACTTTTTTACATTCAAAAAATATTAACGAATTTTGAAAAATTGGATTGCCAAATTTTCCAAAAAAATAAGGTTCAATTCCCCATTTTTTCGAGTTTTTTGGTTTGGCAAAAGCGTTGGCAAGTTCAAGTTGGTCTTGGCTCAAGATATTTAAGGAAAAATATCGATTTTTTTTAAAAAGCGAGAGATTGGAAGATTTGTTATTGATAGAAAACTGCACCAATGGAGGCTCTAGAGAAACCGAAGAAAAAGAATTTATTGTCATGCCAAAAAATTCGGCAGTAAAAATTTCTTTTAATTTATGTAAAAAACTTTTGCCCAAAACCGTTTCGTTAAGAGTTTTGTTGTTAAAAATTTTTTCGACAAAAACTTTATTATCAAAAAATTTTTCTGCTAAAAAGTTTTTTTTACGGGCGCATGCAATCACAATTCCCGTGGTAAAAAAGCCAAAATATTCGCGCAGTTCTTTTTGATCCATAATTAAATCTATTTTCCAAAGGGAAGTATAATTTTTTCAAACTTGTTGCGGTTTTAATTTGGATAAATTCGTGTTTTTTTTGTAAAAAAAACGCAAGAATTTTACCTTAAAAAGCTAAAATCTGCTTAAGCGAGTTGATTAAAAAATAAGCGAGTTGATTAAAAAAAACGAAATTACAATTAAACCTAAAACCATCCATAGCGAATAGCTGTAAATGTATCCTGTTTGAAGCTTGCTAATTTTTTGTGAAGCAATTTTACAAAGAGTGGCTGCGCCATTTGGAACTCCGTCAACAATTTTTATGTCGATGATTTTCCACAAAAAATTTCCAAGTTTTTTAGTTGGTTGAATCAAGGTTTTTTCGTATATTTCGTCAAAATACCATTTGTTGAGCGATATTTTGTAAAAATTTGGCAATGAGTCCGCCAATTTTTTTGGTAGGTCGGTTTTTATTAAATAAAATAGTGTTGCCAAAGCAATTCCAAAAACTCCAACAATTAGCGGTGAAATTTTTACTAAAAATGGAGCATGATGAATTTCTTCGAGTAAATCTTGGCGTTGTCCAAGCAATAAAATTGCGTTTTTGAAAAAATTATTTTCGTGCGAAATCATGTGAAAAAATTTTGCGCCCAAAATACCAGCAAAAATTGATCCAATTGCCAAAACAAAAAGCGGCAAAAGCATTGCCAACGGAGATTCGTGAGCATGATTAAAAGTGTGTTTTTCGGCACGCGTTTTTCCATGAAAAGTTAAAAACAACAAACGCCAAGAATAAAATGCGGTTAAAAACGCCGCGGTAATTCCAAGCCCAAAAGCTATTTTACCGTAAGGAGCGTGCGACATATAAGCTGCTTCAAGAATTGTATCTTTTGAGTAAAATCCTGCAAATGGCGGAAATCCGGCAAGCGCCAGCGATCCAATCCACATCATAGCGTAAGTGAAAGGAATTTTTTTGTAGAGACCGCCCATTTTTTGAATATTTTGTTCGTGATGCATGGCGTGAATTACGCTTCCAGCTCCAAGAAACAACAAAGCTTTAAAAAAAGCATGAGTTGCTAAATGAAAAATTGCCGCGCTATAAGCCGAAACGCCGCAAGCAAAAAACATATAACCAAGTTGTGAACAAGTTGAATAAGCGATAATCTTTTTGATGTCATTTTGAGTAAGCGCAATAGTAGCGGCAAATATTGCGGTTGTAGCACCAACTAGAGTTATCATATTCAATGCAATTTGTGAAAATTCAAAAATTGGCGAACATCTCACCACCAAAAAAACTCCAGCTGTCACCATTGTGGCAGCGTGAATTAAAGCCGAAACCGGAGTTGGCCCTTCCATTGCATCGGCCAACCAAACATGTAAACCAATTTGCGCCGATTTACCCATGGCGCCAATGAAAAGTAAGATGCAAATTGCGTCAATTGAACGAAATTGCATGCCAAAAAGAGTGAATTTATCTTCAATATGATTGCAAACCGTGCCAAAAATTGGCGCATATTCAACCGTTCCAAACGTGATATAAATTAATGCAATTGCGATAATTAAACCAAAATCACCAACACGGTTTGCAATGAAGGCTTTCATGGCGGCAGCGTTGGCAGATTGCTTTTTGAACCAGAAACCAATCAACAAATAAGAAGCCACGCCAACGCCTTCCCAACCAACAAAAAGTTGCAAAAAATTGTCGGCGGTCACCAAAATTAGCATAAAAAAAGTGAAGAGCGAAAGATAAGACATGAAGCGCGCAATTGACTTATCTTCGTGCATGTAGGCGGTTGAATAAATGTGAACCAGGCTTGAAACAACCGTTACCACAACCAGCATTATCGCGGTTAAAGAGTCTAATTTTAGCGACCAATTAGCAGAAAAATTGCCAGAAGAAATCCAGTTAATT
>CANEUK010000075.1 GCA_947441695.1 Rickettsiales bacterium | reverse complement strand
GGGAGCGAGTCAACGCGTCAGCGCGACGATGGGAGTGAAAATATTTCCCTATCTAGGGGGAGCGAGTCAACGCGTCAGCGCGACGATGGGGGTGTAGAAAATCAATTTTCTAAACCAAAAATTGATGTCAAAAAATTAATTGCCAACAAAAATGAAATCGTTTCTGGGCTGACAAACGGAATTGCTGGCCTGTTCAAAAAAAACAAAGTTACTTCTCTTGAAGGCGCAGCAAAATTTTTAGATAAAAACACAATTGAAATCACAAAAGCTGATGGTTCTAAAGAAAAAATTTCTGCTAAAAATTTTATCATCGCCACAGGTTCAGAAGTTACAAATTTACCGGGTGTTGAAATTGATGAAAAAGTAATTGTTTCTTCAACTGGCGCGCTGGATTTGCAAAAAGTTCCACAAAAAATGATCGTGATTGGCGCGGGCGTAATTGGTCTTGAAATGGCGTCGGTTTGGGGCAGATTTGGCGCTGAAATTGAAGTGATTGAATATCTCGATAAAATCACGCCAGCAATGGATGCAGAAGTTTCTCGCAACTTCCAAAGAATCTTGGAAAAACAAGGTTTTAAATTTCGTCTTTCTTCAAAAGTTGTGTCAGTAAAAAAAGACAAAACTGGCGCCAAAGTTGAAATTGAATCAGTTTCCCAAGGAGAAAATAATGGTAAAAAAGAAACTTTAACCGCCGATGTGGTTTTGGTTGCGATTGGTCGCCGCCCCAACACCGAAAATTTAGGTTTGGAAAATGTCGGAATTAAATTAAATCCACGTGGGTTCATTGAAAATAATCATTTGCGCTCATCGGTTGAAAATATTTTCGTAATTGGCGACGTTACAACCGGCCCAATGTTGGCGCATAAAGCCGAAGATGAGGGAATGGCGGTTGCTGAAATTATTGCGGGGCAAAAAGGCCATGTAAATTACGACGTAATTCCAAACGTAATTTACACTTATCCTGAAGTTGCGTCGGTTGGCAAAACTGAAGAAGAATTAAAAGCCGCCGGAATTGCCTATAAAGTTGGAAAATTTTCAATGATGGCAAACTCGCGCGCTCGCGCCACTTCTGACGATCAAGGTTTTGTAAAAATTTTGGCCGACGCCAAAACTGACCGCGTTTTAGGCGCTCATATTATTGCCAGAGAAGCCGGAAACACCATTCACGAAGTTGTTATGGCGATGGAATTTGGCGGATCTTCCGAAGATATTGCCCGAACTTGTCACGCGCATCCAACATACAACGAAGCGGTTAAAGAAGCGGCTTTGGCGGTTGAAAAAAGACAAATTCATAGTTAATACTACTTTGTTTTGCTGTTAACTTAGCCAAGTTGGTTTGCGTGCTAAAAATTCTTCAACGTTGAATTTTGCCACATCTTTTAAAGAGTTGGTTTTGGCGTAAATGTTGCGTTGCCTTGCGGTGCTGCTGCCTTTGGTTATAATGTCAGACAAATCGTCAACATATTTTTTATAGCCCAGTTTGTTTTGATAAGGCATGAGTTTTTCTAGCCATTGCAAAATATCGAGTTTTATGGGCTTGGTTTCGCCATCAAGATTAACCACCAAATCAGCCTCGAGACCGTGTCTGATGGCGCGCCACTTATTTTCGCGAGCAAACCAAATTGGCGAAGTTGGAACCTGATTTAGCCAAGAAGCATTATCAGAAAACCAATGGGCCAAAAGGTGAATAAAAGCAACAATCGCGAGTGTTTCGCTTAGAGTTGCCAAACCATCGCAAATGCGAATTTCTAAAGTTCCAAAAGCAGGACTAACGCGAATGTCCCACCACAAATCTTTTAGCGAGTTAATCGATTTGCACTTTACCAGCGTTGCGTAGAGATGTTTAAATTCGGCGTAATTTTTTACTGAATAAGGATGTCCGGCGGTTGGCAACGACTCGTAAGTTGTTGGGCGACAAGACGATAAACCAGTGTCGTCGCCTTGCCAAAAAGGCGAACTGGCAGAAAGCGCCAATAAATGCGGAATAAAATTAAGAAAAAAATTGTTAAAACGAATTGCCTCGTCACCACTTTTCATGCCCAAATGAACATGCAAACCATAAACCGTCATGCGACGAGTTAGCCATTGGTTGCGATCGATTAATTCGTTATAGCGATTTGATGGCGTGATTACGCAATCGCTGTAGCGCGAAAAAGGATGACAACCCTTAGTTGCTAAATCTATTTTTAGCTGGTTAGAAATTTTTGTAATTAAGTCGAAAGATTCGGACAAATCGGCTTCAATTTCATGAGCGTTATTACATTTGTCGGTGTTGATTTCTAGGGTGCTTAAATAAAATTCTTCTTTGATTTTTTTGCTTAAGGGCAGGGCGATTTCTAATAGTTCTTTTGCTCTTGGTGTAAGATTTAAAGAATCGCGGTCGATTAGCTGCAATTCTACTTCCGCGCCCAAAGTTAAAAATCCGTTTGAGCAAAAATTGGTAGCTTTTTTTGGATTAAAAATTGGTAAAAAATTAAGTAAGCTAGAAATTTGTTTCTTCATTTTTAACTCCTGTTTTTTTAAGGGTTAAAAGCAATTTCGCATTCTTTTAAAAAACCAAATTTGATTAAGTGCAAAAGAATATTGCAAGTAAATAAACACAACCAAAAGGCGTAAAATAATTATTACAACATTGCAAATCTATTTTTTATGTAAATAAACCTATCCATGTAGGATTTGAACTAGTTTTTAAAATGATTAACTCACTTTTGCCCAAAACTTTAATCAACCATTCAAACTATTTATTTTATAAAAATTCACAAAAGAACGTGTTTAAATCTAATAGACTAGGAAGAGTTTTGGAATTTGCATTTTCTTGGAAGTATAACTGGCTAATGGTTTTTATAAAATTCTTCGATCGCGTTTTTATATTTTTTTTCTAGCACATTTCGTTTTAATTTCATTGAAGGCGTTATGTCGCCAGACTCGATAGAAATTGACTCTGGCGCGATGTGAAATTTTTGAATTTGTTCCCAATGATCTAAATTTTTATTAATTGCGTTAATTGTTTTTTCGACAAATTTTTGTAGAATTTCTGAAGCTAAAAACTGTTGGTCGCTACCTAAAAATTTAAATTTTTCTTTGGTGTTTTTAAGAATTTCAAAGTCAGCAAAAAGCACCGCCGAGGTGAATTTACGACCTTCGGCAACAACAATTGCGCCAATCAAAAATCCTAAATTTTGCATTAATTTTTGCTCTAACAAAACAGGGGAAACATATTTTCCGTTGGCGGTTTTGAATAATTCTTTTTTGCGACCAATAATTTTAACAAAACCTTGCTCGTCAATTTGAGCCAAATCTCCAGTTTTTAGCCAACCATTTTCAATTGATTCTGCGGTTTTTTGCGGCTCTTTGTGGTAGCCGCGCATAATATTGGTGCCGCGCGCCAACAATTCGCCATCAAATGCAATTTTTAATTCAACTGACGGAAAATTTTTGCCAACGGTTCCAAGTTTGTTAAATTTTTCGCAATTTGCGGCTAATACTGGCGAACTTTCGGTAAGACCATAACCGCAAAATAAATTGATGCCAATATTGCTATAAAAACGCTCTAGATCTTGCGACAAAGCCGCGCCACCACAAATTATCATGCGCATTTTTCCGCCTAAAGCGAAGCGAAATTTTTGATAAATCAGTTTGTCAAAAAATCTGTCATATAAATTTTTTGAACTTTTTACATCTTTTATTAAGGCGCGTTTTAAGGCTTTTTTGCCTAAGATTTTTTTAAGAAAACTAGCATTTTCAATTCCGTTTTCAATACGGGCAAAAACTTTTTCTAACACGCGAGGAACGCTGGTCATAATGGTTGGCGAAAATTCTCTAAGTAAATTTCCAACATTTTTTATATTGTCAGCAAAATAAATTTTAATGCCTTGCGAAATATAAAACATCATCACCATTCGTTCAAAAATATGGGCTAAAGGCAAAAAAGACAAAGCCAAATCTTGCGATTTTAGCGGAAAAAAAACCGCCGTGTCGTTGATTTGAGAAACTAAATTTTGATGTGTGATTTCAACGCCTTTGGGATTTCCGGTGCTGCCTGAAGTATAAATTATTGTGGCAATATCTTGCGGGTTTGCGGCGTTGACTAAATTTTCAAAATCGTATTTTTTGGCGTTGGCAGCGGCTTTTCCAATCAAAATCAAATCTTCAAAAGAAGTCGAATTTTCTTTGCTAAAACCATAAGTAATAATTTTTAGATCTAAATTTTGGTCTTTTATGATGTCGAAAAATTCTAAATTATCAGTAAAAACAAACTTAGATTCGGAGTTAGAAATTTCGTAAAATAAATGCTCTTTTGAAATATCACTAAAAATTGGAACCGTTATTGCGCCCGCCAAAATGCTGCCTAAATCGGCAATTAACCAAATTGGGTTTTGATAAGAAAAATTGGCAATAGTTTGTTTTTTTTGCAATCCAAGTTCTAAAAGCGCGCAGGCAAAATAAAAAATTTGGTCAGAAAAATCTTGGTTCGAAAAAGAACGAAGTTGGTTTTTTTCTTTAAAATTAAAAGCTTGAGAATTGTTAAAATTTTTCGCTTGAAAGGAAATTAACTGACAAAGAGTGGTAAAATTTTTCATCATTTTTTTTAAAAAAACTTACTAATTAAATTCCACAAAACAGCCAACTTTCGGTTGATTATTTCGTGATTTTTTAAATAAGCGCGAACCATCAAATCAACATGCGCTTGTTTGGCAAAATAAAGACAAATCACCACCAAAAACATCAAAGAAAAATAATTAGACAAAGAGTCAAAAAAATTCGGCTTGATTATGGCTTCGGTTATTTTGATATTTTCGACCCTTTTCATGCGAATTTTGGTTTTTGGATGGGTAGAAAAAAGCGTAAAATAACCTCCTTCGCCCAACATTGACAAGGCAAAAGACATGTTTTTTCCACCAAAAGCTTTTGCCGATTGACGGTCGCAGCGATATTCAATTGAGCGAGATAAAAAGCGGCGTAAAAACTCGTAAATATTGTAAACAATAAAGCGATTAAAAGAGGTAATAACAAAATTTATAAGGACATAAATTTGCGACATAATTCGAGCCGCAACTCTTCCGCCGTAAGGCGTAAATGACAAAATCGTAGAAAAAAAGTTAAAAATTATATTAAGAATTACCGAAACAAAATTAGTGATTTTTTGGTTGGTAATAATCAAAAAAGTTGGCAAAAAATCTTTATTAACCAAATGCGACATTTCATGCCCGATAATGCTTCTAAGCGCGTATAAAAAGTTTTTAGAATCGCTGCATTCGTGCAAATATTTATCAATTAAGCCACGAGTTATAACTACAACTTTTTTTCCTAAACTAGCCACCGCGTAAGCGTTAACCTCATCAGAATTTTTAATATAAAGCTTAACATTTTTCTCGCCAAATTTGTTTTTTGCTTGGTCGAAAAGTTCGGTTAAAAAATCGTAATCTTTAACTTTTTGATAAGGCACGCAATTTTTCAAAGAAGCTCGCACAGAAAAGCCAAACAAAAAATCAATTATCAAATAAATCATCATCAAAAAACTGACCAAAAATATCAAAAAACAAAATCCTAATTGTAGTTTTTGATAAAGGCTGTTTTGGATAATAATTTTATCGCTAGCAAAACTAACAAAAGGAATAATCGCAGCCAGAATTGGCGAGGCTAGAATTGATATGTTAAAAATTGTTACAACGTAAACAAGAATCAGGCTAATTGGTTTTGAAAACATTTTTTCTTGGGATAATTTTTAATTTAAAAAAAGAATGATTTGAATTTTTGACAGCACTTATTTCTACTTTAAAGACACATTATTTTTTAATTCAATTTTAACATTTTTAAAATGCGCACAATTCAAATTCGCAACATCAAAATTGCCAATAATTTGCCATTCACTTTAATTGCTGGCCCTTGTCAAACCGAAAACCTAGATCACAGTTTGATGATTGCTGGCAACATCAAAAAAATTTGCAACCAACTTAATATCAATTTTATTTACAAATCGTCTTTTGACAAAGCCAATCGTTCAAGCATTGGCGGGCAGCGCGGCGCCGGACTTAAAAAAACTTTGCCAATTTTTGCGCAAGTAAAAAAAGAGTTCGATTGCCCAATTATTACCGACATTCACAACGAAGAACATTGTCGAATTTTGGCAACTTGCGATGAAGTCGACATTTTGCAAATTCCGGCTTTTTTGTGTCGCCAAACCGATTTACTCGAAGCCGCCGCCAAAACTGGCAAAGTAATTAATATTAAAAAAGGGCAATTTTTAGCGCCCCACGACGCCGCAAATATCGTCAAAAAAATGGATTATTTTGGCAACCAAAACGTGATGCTCACCGAACGCGGCGTTAGTTTTGGCTACAACACTTTGGTTTCAGACATGCGAAGCTTGCCAATTATGGCAAAAACTGGTTGCCCCGTGGTTTTTGACGCCACGCATTCAGTTCAACAACCGGGAGGACTTGGTGGCGCAAGTGGCGGTCAACGCGAATTTGTCGAAACTTTAGCCTGCGCCGCCGTTGCGGTTGGAGTTGCCGCTGTTTTTATGGAAGTTCACCAAGACCCCGACAACGCCCCATCCGACGGCCCATGCATGGTGCGTTTGGACAATTTGGAAAAACTTTTAACTAAAATGAAAAAGTTTGACGAAATTGCCAAATCTTAAAATCCGCCACCGCGCGCTTTTTAAAAAATCGAATTATGAAACCTTCAAGTTCGTCAGATAAAAACCTAAAAATTGGCGCAACTTTTACTCCTTTAAAATGGGCTGATTTTGCTGTTGAAAAATTTGGGTTATTTGAAAAATGGATTGCTGGAAAATCAATTTTTGATCCAACTTTTGGGTGCGGAAATTTAATTTTTTCTTTGATTCAAAGCGGCGTAAATAAAGGCTATAATCCAAAAGAATTGCCGATTGAAAATCTTTATGGAATTGAATTAAATTCAGATTTTTTTGCCACAATTTTTGACCAAGCAAAAGAAAATTTTAACGTAAATTTGCCAAGAAAAAATTTTCAAAACGAAGATATTTTTTTTCTAAAAAACGAACCCACTTTTGACATTATTTTTGGCAACCCGCCTTGGCAAAATTTTGCCGATTTGCCTGCTTCTTACAAAGAAAAAATCAAAGAAAGATTTTTG
>CANEUK010000074.1 GCA_947441695.1 Rickettsiales bacterium | reverse complement strand
GAAAATAAAATTGTTGACCTTGGGGTGGCTATTGCATTTGCAAGGCTCGAAGCTGTTGATTTTTTTAACAAAGCTATCGCATCTTTTTCGTCAAATTTTCCACAACCAAAATTACAAGTTTTAGGCGAAATTGAAAATTCTACAGCAACCCAAAGCGCGGTTGAACTCGAAACATTTTACAAAAACAAATTGCGGCAAAATCGCGCACTAGATTTAACTAGCTTTAAAACCAATTTTGGCGTGCATCGCGGCGATTTTGACGCAATTTTTTTACCCAAAAATATGTCGGCCACCCGCTCTTCAACTGGCGAACAAAAAGCAATCATGATTGGAATTACCTTAGCTCGCGCCAAAATTTCGGCTACCTACAAAAATCAACCAACAATTTTGATTTTTGACGAAGTGGTTTCGCATTTAGACGAGCAGCGAAAAGAGGATTTATTTCAAGAAATCAACAACATAAATTTACAAACTTTTTTTAGCGCAACTAGTTCTAGCTTAGTTCCACAAGCTTATTTAAGTGAAAAAAAAATTCAGTTAATTGAAATTTAATCGCAAAAAAAATGGCAAAAATTTTAGTAATTGGCGCAGGCGCAATCGGCGCATTTTATGGCGGCAAACTTTCGCAAGCTGGCGCAGAAGTTTCGGTTTTATGTCGTTCAAACTATGAACAAGTAAAAAAATCAGGATTTTTTATCGAAAGTTGCTTAGGAAATTTTAATTTTAAGCCCAAAAAAGTTTTGCCTGATTTAAACGATTATTGCCAAAAAGCTGATTTTGATTTTATTTTGATTGCTACAAAAGTTTTGCCAAAAACCTTAAATACCAAACTGGTTGCAAAAATATTGAACCAAAATACTTCGATAGTTTTGTTGCAAAACGGCATTCACATCGAAAAAAAATGGCAAGAAGAATTTCCAAATCATCACTTAATAAGCATTTTAGCTTTTGTTTGCGTAGCAAAAAATTCGCCCACAACCATAAAACACCAAGATTATGGTCGCTTAATTGTTGGCGATTTTCCAAGCGGCATTTCGCCAAAAACTTTGTCTCTAATTGAATTATTCCAAAAATCGGGAGTTGAGGTTGAACCAAGCAAAAACATTCAAACGCAGCGTTGGAAAAAACTAGTTTGGAACGCCGCTTTCAATCCAATATCAGTGATTTCTGGCGGTTTGAACACCAAGCAAATTTTAGAAAATTTTGAAACCTCAAATTTGGCGCATCAAATAATGCAAGAAATATGCATTTTGGCAAAACTAGATAACTGCGAGTTGCAAGAAGAAGTTATTGAAAAAACTATTGAACTGACCAAAAAAATGAAGCCCTACAAAACCAGCATGTTGCTTGATTTTGAAGAAAAACGACCGATGGAAATTGAAGCAATTTTAGGAAACGCCTTAAAATTTGCCAAAGAAAAATCAGCCAAAACCCCTTATTTGGCAAAGGTTTATAGCAAATTAAAAACCTATTAACTGAAAAATAAAAAAGGGGTTTTTTAACTATGTTTTGGTTGATTGAACATAGAAGCAAAGTCTGAAACAGTTTTTAAAGTAAATTTAAATTAACAAAATTTAAGAGCATGACCAGATCACAGCAATCTTTAGAAAGAGTAGATCCAAAATTTCCTCACAATATCTCTGTTATTGATCAAGTTGATAGTTCTAGTACTGGCGAAGATCGCGACCGAGAATTTCCGATCATGAGTATTTCAAAAAGTTTTTGCGGAGCGGTTTCAGCTTTAATGGCAGTGGATGGAAAATTTGGTTCGAATGGAATTGATGCAACAATTTCTGAAGCGCTTACCGCAGCCATAAGCAATTACCCAGAACGCCAAGAAAGAATTGGCCAATATCTTCAAATGCTTGAGGGTAAAGGCTTCGGCGATATAAGTCTTTCAGAACTTTTGACTCACAGAAGCGGAATTATCGAAGCAAAAAGCGAGCCAGCAGCTTACAAAGACAGACCTGTTTCTGAATTTATTTCTGAAAAATTATCAATGGGAACTGGCCGCGGTAAAGGAGCTTACTTAAACAGCGGCTTTACCTTGATGGAAGAAATCATAAATCTTACCTCGGATTCTGGTTATGAAAACGAACTAAAAGTCAAAATTTTTGACAAATGCGAATTAACCAAAACTGGAGATTTGCATAAATCAGAGGAGGCGATGGCAAGAGTTGGAAATGTAATCATTATGCCCGGAATGAAACTTCCGATGAAGGATGAAATATCTCAAGTTTTGCAGGAATATAATTTTGCCGAGAATGAACCGTTGGGAAGAGTGCCTCTATCCGCCGGAGGATTGTCCTCAACGGTTAATGACATGGAAAAATATTCTGTCGAATTGGCAAAGATGATAGTTGGAAAACCCAGCGCTTTGACTGCGGGTTTAGAAGAAGAGAAGGTTCAGCAAATAAATAAAATTTACGACTTAAGCGCCGATAAAAAAATGGGCGGCACCGCCAAAGAGGGCGACTCTTATTCTTTGGGGATCGTGATCCATGCAGAAAAAGATGGGAGATTTGTGGTCGAGCACGGAGGTAGTTTTGCTGCTAATGTCGGAATGATGTCGGTAACTGCTTCTACCAACCTGCAAGAATTCTCTCCCACAATTTTAATGGAGAAATCGGATTATTTGACGCAAATCTTAGTTAATGAAAAACCTCAAACCGATGCCGTTATTCAAAACTATTTTAATTCGAAGCTCAGCGAGGAAGAACAAAAAAAATTTCCCATGATGGGGGATAAAGAAAATTATTTAATCCAAGAAAAAAGATTACCCGTTGAATTCATTGATTCATTTTCCGGCCAGCCTTCGCTTCGCGATCAGGTTTTAGAAGGCTTCAAAGAATCCAGCAAAGAAATGTCGCAACATTTGATTGAGGGTGGATATTTTAATGAGGGCGGAGTGATTGATGGTGAAATGGTGAAAAATAATTTCCAGAATCTACAGCAAGCCTCTGAAAAAATAGCTGCAAGCGGAAGAGAACATGCTGAAAAAGTTTTAGCAAAATCAGAAGATTTATTAAGTTCTGCGAAAGTTGAAAATCTTGCCAAAAAACAACATGAATCTTGGGTGCAAATGACACATATTGATAATTCACAAAAAATGGAAGATCCGTATTATTGGAGAAATAAAGTTATGTTTTGGAGGGCTGTCAGTGAGGCTTATAGTCGCGATTCTGAAAATTCAGCTGACTTAACATGGGCAGAAGCAGTTGGTAAAGAAAAGCTTCAAGATCAAGCCCAAAATCAAAGCGTCCTTAGTAAGTTGTGGTACAAAGAAGGAATGCAAATAGATCTTAACAGCAACGCAGATATGGCAGATTCATTGAAAGCTGTAATGAATCATATCAAAGATATGGTGGCTCAAGTAAAAAAAGATGGCGCAAATGATATGTGGAAAGAAGCTGCGGATGATTTGGCAGAACTTATAAATGATCCAGAAGGACTTAAACTTAAAGCCTTAGCGGTCGCTGCCTTAGCTGAAGCCGATGGACATGCGCCAGAGGCTAAAAAAATTCTAGATCAAGTAGGTAGCGAAAAGCGCAAAAAATTAAAAACCGATTCTAAACAAATCATAAAGCCACCCTCTCCACAAAATAGCGGTCGTTAAATTGGATATACCAAAGCTGCTTCAAACTCGTAAATTTGCTTATGAGATATGGGTTAAGCGCAATCGTGTGGCGCGAGACCAATGTCGCGAAAAAATATCCAAAGTCCAAAGGGATTTGGTATGCTTGAATCAAATTCGACTTACGAAAGAATTTGAGTTTGTTTTGAATTGCTGCGAAGCGAGTGATTACTCACAAATTTAATTTCTTTTCAAGTGAGTTGCACTTCGTGTTGGCGCATCCGCAGTAGATTTTTCGTTTTAAGAAAAATCGAGTTTGAGTATAATTTGACTTGGTTTTTGGTAGCGGGAGAGGGAATCGAACCCCCGACACGCGGATTATGATCCCGCTGCTCTACCGACTGAGCTATCCCGCCGCTTAAAATTTTTCTACTTTTAAAAAGATAAGCGCGGCATTGTTTTTATCTTATTTAATTTTTCAAACTTTTTTAAATAAAACTCTAAAAAAACCATCCTTCTTGTTGATTTTGTTGTTAGTTAAGAATCTTTCGAGAAATCCTCTTTTTTCAAAAAAGTTCTTTAAATTAACAACAAACTTTCTGCTTTTTTAACTTGGTCGCGCAACTTGGCGGCTTTTTCAAAATCAAGGTTGGCGGCGGCTTCGAGCATTTCTTTTTTGAGATTTTCAATTTCGCGCGCGGTTGGAATTTTTTTCTTAATCACCAAACCGTCTTCGTCTTTTTCTTCTTTTTTGGTGTATAAATTTGCCAAAGCCGAACCAAAAGATTTTTTGGTGGTGGTTGGCGTGATGCCGTGTTTTTCGTTGTAAGCAATTTGAATTTTGCGGCGGCGCAACGTTTCGCTTAAAGCCGCCTTAATTGATTTGGTTTCTTTGTCGGCGTAAAGAATAACTTTGCTTTCAGAATTTCGTGCGGCGCGACCAATAGTTTGAATTAGCGAAGTTTCGTTGCGCAAAAATCCTTCTTTGTCGGCGTCTAAAATTGCCATTAGCGCGCATTCAGGAATGTCTAAACCCTCGCGAAGCAAGTTTACGCCAACCAAACAATCAAATTTTCCAAGGCGCAAATTTTGAATAATTTCAATTCTGTCAAGCGTGTCGATGTCGGAATGCATATAAACAACTTTCACGCCCGAATCGTTCAAAAAATCGGCCAAATCTTCGGACATTTTTTTGGTGAGCGTTGTAACTAAAGTTCTAAAACCGCGCGCCGTTGTAGCCTTAATTTCATTGAGCAAATCTTTAACTTGCGCGTTTGCGGGTCTAATTTCGCAAATTGGATCAAGCAAACCAGTTGGGCGAATTACCTGTTCAATAATTTCGCCGTCAGTTTTGGCGAGTTCATATTTTCCGGGAGTTGCCGAAACATAAATGGTTTGAGGCTTAAAACCTTCCCATTCGCCAAATTTTAGCGGTCGATTATCTAGCGCGCTTGGTAATCTAAAACCATGTTCGGTCAAATTGGTTTTGCGCGCCAAGTCGCCTTTATACATTCCGTCAATTTGCGGCACCGAAACGTGGCTTTCATCAACAAAAAGCAGCGCGTCTTTGGGCAAATATTCAAATAAAGTTGGCGGCGGCGCGCCCGCGGGGCGACCCGTTAAATAGCGCGAATAATTTTCAATTCCTTTGCAAGAACCAACTTCTAACAACATTTCCATGTCGTAAGTTGTGCGCTGATTTAAGCGTTGCGCCTCAACAACAAAACCGCGCGATTCTAAGTCATTTACGCGCAAGCTTAGATCTTTTTTAATTTGCATGATCGCGTTTCTTACCGTGTCGGCTGGCGCAACGTAGTGCGAAGAAGGATAAAGCGCGACCGCGTCAAGTTTGGCAAAGTTTTCGCCAGTTAAAGGGTCAAACTCGATAATTTCTTCAATTTCGTCGCCAAACATCGAAATTCGCCACGCGCGCTCGTCTTCGTGCGATGGAAAAACATCAATTGTGTCGCCTTGCACGCGAAAATTGCAACGTTCAAAAGTGATGTCGTTTCGTTCATATTGCAAATCAACCAAACGCAACAAAAGCTTTTGGCGGTTGATTTCTTCGCCAACTTTCAGGCGCAAAACCATGTTCGAATAAAACTCGGGCGAACCAATGCCATAAATGCAAGAAACCGACGCAATCACAATTGTGTCGCGCCTCTCAAAAAGGGCGCGCGTTGCCACGTGGCGCAGGCGATCGATTTGTTCGTTAATGGCAGAATCTTTTTCAATGTAAGTGTCAGACTTTGGAATGTAGGCTTCGGGCTGGTAATAATCATAAAATGAAACGAAATAGCCGATTTCATTTTCGGGGAAAAATTCTTTCATCTCGCCATAAAGCTGCGCCGCCAAAGTTTTGTTATGCGCCATAATCATTGCGGGGCGTTGCGTTGCTTGAATAATATTCGCCATCGTAAAAGTTTTCCCCGAACCGGTAATTCCAAGTAAAACCTGATTTTGTTTTTTTTCCTCAATGCCTTTAAGCAACTTAGCAATTGCAGTTGGCTGATCGCCAGCGGGGGAAAATTTGGAATGGATTTTGAATTTTGCTGATATCATTAAAGATTTTCTAAATAAAAAATAATTAGGGAGCAGTTTTTAATCACTATTCAACTAAGCATAAAATTATGAATATCAAAAATATATTAACCACAATTCTTTATTTTAGCTCCATTTTTACAAGCTCCGCAAAAAGAAATTCCTCTCCTAAAAAAACACCAAGCGCTGAAGATTTTTTCGATCCAGAAAGAGGTGGATTAACAATAGTTTCTCATGATACCGAGAAGCGAAAATTTGCAGAACAGCCAGAATATTCTATGGGGAAATGCGAAGAAATGCGCAAAGCCGAGGAAAGAATTTTTGCGTTTTATAGCTATGATTGCACTAAGCTTAGCACTGCAAAAACTGAATTCTTTCAAATAGATCAAAGAACGCTCGACGAACTGATAACATCTGCTACAAAATATTGGCTAGGTGAAAAGGAAAGCGATAAATACAATTACAAACTAGTAGCGGCAAAACCCTCTGATAATTCAACAAATATAATGGTTTGCGCTGTAAGTAATATTCCAGGCTCGCCAGCTTCTGCAAACACTCTAACTAAAAAAGAGTTGTTTAGACTTAAAGCAACCGAAATTGCCAACAACAAAGATGGATCTCACAAGAATATTAAAATCTCTCTTCAAGATATTCCTAAATCTGAGATAAGACATAACAAAGATAAATCTATAGGCTTTGAAATGGATGGCATAATAACAAGCAGTAAAACTGGATTACAGTTGAGAATAATAGATCTTTTTGCTCACGAAATAGGACACATCGTTTTTGGATTAGCGCATCCAAAAAACATGATGGAGATAGATAGTATAATGCTTCCGGGAAAGAGGGTTGAGCAAGAAATCAAACATTTTGATCGAAGAACAGAAGAGGATAGGCATTTCACCGAGATTTGTCTTCGAAAAGATGATAAGAAAGTAAAATCAAAAACTTGTGCAACTCGCTTGGTCGATCAAGATTCTAAAGATTCCAGAGGAGTTTAGTTATTTTTTCAATTTTTGCTAAATCCAATT
>CANEUK010000073.1 GCA_947441695.1 Rickettsiales bacterium | reverse complement strand
TAATTGCAATTTTGGCAGAATTTAAAATTAAGGGCGAAATTAAAAAAGGTCGAGTTGGAATTTGGGTTTTAGACAAAAACGGCGAAGAAAAAAAAATTGCC
Organism: Rickettsiales bacterium; assembly: GCA_947441695.1. Lineage (GTDB taxonomy): Bacteria > Pseudomonadota > Alphaproteobacteria > Rickettsiales > UBA1997 > UBA2645. Next base: position 7,085 of record CANEUK010000073.1, on the reverse strand, counting down.
GCAATTGGAATTAAATTAAAAAAATGGGTAAGTTATCACGGAATTGCAATTAACCTAAACCCAGATTTGACGGGCTTTAACAACATTATTCCTTGTGGCATCAAAGAATTTGGCGTAACTTCGATTGCCGAAATTTTAGGAGAATTTAATGCAAAAAATTTTGATGAAATCGTGCGACAAAAATTTGAAGCCTTAATTGACGAACTTAAAAATTGAAATATCTAAAACGCTTCTTATCTAACTAAAAAAACTCGCCAATTTTTCGTAAAATTAACCTCTAAAGGCACTTTCGCCTAAAATTTCTAAAACCAAATCAATCAAAAAAATGACTAATAAATCACAAGAATTCGGCTTCGACGTTGAAGTTGGAAAGGTTTTAAACCTAATGATAAATTCGCTTTACACCAACAAAGACGTGGCTCTTCGCGAATTAATTTCTAATGCGGCGGACGCTTGCGACAAATTGCGTTATTTGGCGGCGCAAAATTCAGAAATTTTGCAAAATGAAGATGAGCTAAAAATTTCAATTACCACCGACAAAGCCAATAAATTGCTGATTATTTCTGACAGCGGAATTGGCATGAATCGCCAAGAATTAATTGAAAATTTAGGAACAATTGCGCGTTCTGGCACCGAAAATTTTATCAAATCTTTAACGGGCGACAAACAAAAAGATGTGCAATTAATCGGTCAATTTGGCGTTGGATTTTATTCAAGTTTTATGATTGCAAACAAAGTAGAAGTGCTTTCGCGCAAGTTTGACGAAGAAAAAACTTTTGCTTGGGAATCAGGCGGAAACTCAAATTTTAAAGTTTTAGAATCTGACCAAAATTTGGCGCGTGGCACCAAAATTATTTTGCACTTAAAAGACGAAGCAACTTCAGATTTTCTTGATCGTTTTCACATTAAACACGTGGTTCAAACTTATTCTGATCACATCAATTTTAAAATTGAGTTTGTGCCAGAAAACCTAGAAGCGGGTGCCAAAATTGAGGTTTTAAATTCGGCTTCGGCCTTGTGGACGCGACCAAAAGAAGAAATTACCAGCGAACAATATCAAAACTTTTTTAAAACCTTTTCGCATTTACCAGGCGAGCCATTTTTAACCATTCACGGCAAAGTTGAAGGTTTGGTTTCTTATACAAATTTGTTGTTTGTGCCTTCAATCAAGCCATTTGACTTGTTTCATCCCGATCGCAAAACGGCGGTAAAACTTTACGTAAAAAAAGTTTTTATTTCGGAAGAATTAAATTTAGTTCCGGCTTGTATGCGCTTTTTGCGCGGGCTAATTGATTCAGACGATTTGCCGCTAAATATTAGCCGCGAAAGTTTGCAACATAGTTTGGTGTTAGAAAGAATCAGAAAATCAATTGTCAACAAAGTTTTGTCAGAGCTTAAAAAGAAGGCTTTGGACAACGAAGAAGAATATCTAAAATTTTGGCATAATTTTGGCGCGGTGCTTAAAGAAGGTTTGTGCGAAAGTTCAGAATTTCGTGAGAAAATTTTGGAAATTTGCCGCTTTAATTCCTCAAAATCTGGCGAAAAATTCATTTCTTTGGCGGAATATTTAGATCGAGCAAAAACCGGACAAGATAAAATTTATTTTTTAAGTGGCGAATCGGTCGAAAAAATAAAATCATCGCCGCAACTTGAAATTTTCTTGCAAAAAGATGTTGAGGTTTTGTTTTTAACCGACGCAGTTGACGAGTTTTGGGTTACGGTTGCGCTGCCTTACAAACACAAAGAAAAGCAAATAGATTTTGAATTTCAGTCGATTAATCGCCACGACGTCGATTTAAAAAATATCGATAAAAACCCCGAAGAACCAAAAGAAGAAAACCAAAAAGAGCCAGAAATAAAAGATGTTTCAAACAGCCAATTTGAAGGCTTAATTGGATTTATTAAAGAAGTTTTGAGCGACAAAATTAAAGATGCGCGCATTTCAAAAAAACTTACCGACAGCCCGGTTTGTTTGGCAATTGACGCGGGTTCAATGGATATTCGATTAGAAAGATTTTTGCTCGAACAAAAGCAAATTCAGGCGGGAACTGCCAAAATTTTTGAGATAAACGCAAACAATAAAATTATCAAAGAACTTAACGAAATTTATTTAGACGAAGAAAAAAAATCTGAAGCCAAAGATAAAATTTGCACACTTTTTGATTTGGCGTGCGTGATTGAAGACGAACCAATCAAAGACGTGAAAGATTTTTCTAGGAGAATTCAGTTTTTGATAAATTCTCTAAAATAAAATTAATTAGCTAACAGTGTCTAAGGAATTTGCTTTTTTCCAGCATTTTCTTAAGCGCGAACTTAGGTTGTTTAAATTCAAATATTTGTTTCTGGAGTTTGAGCAAAAAAGTTGGTTGGTTGATTATTTTTCTTAGAATTTTTTGTCTTTTGTGAGTTCAAGCAAGTCGTCGGCTCTAAGTAAATCTCTGGATTGCGATTTATTTAGTTTTTCTTTTGCGGCTTTGGCATATTTTTGGCATTTTTCTTTTTGATTAATCAAAAAATTAAACTCTGCCAAAGCCAATAAAGATTTACCTTCTTCGCCAAATTTATCGTAAGCATTTGCCAGTTGTTTGAATAAAAACGGGTTTTCGTCTTCAAAAATTTTTGCTTCTTCGAGCTTTTCAATTGCAAATTTAATCAAAGTTTGGTCGTTTTTTTTCAGAGTTAAAATTGCCAAAGCAAGAGCAATTTTGGCTTGGGTAGAATCTGAATTTGAAAGCAGTTTGATTGCTTGGTTGTAGGCAATAATTGAATTTTCGATATTGCCGCTTTCAAAAAGAATTTGTCCTTTTAGTTCAAACAAAAAACCTAGCTCGGTTTTTTCGGCTTTGTTTTCAATAATTTTATCCAACAAAGTTAAAGATTCGGCAATTTTTCCCGCCTTAAAAAAGGCAATTGATTTTATGTAATTGGCGGTTTGATCGTGGCGATTTTGATATTTTTTTAGCAAAAAATCAGAATTTTCAACAAATCCTTCAAGCTTTGCCAACACAATGTTCATTTGGCTTTGTAGGGCTTTATTTATTTTTTTGTCAGAAAAATTGGTGTTTTGGGTTCGCGACTTAATCAGGTCGATTCTTTTACGATTTACTGGATGCGACAATAAATATTCATCAATTTGACCTTTTCTTCCAACCATTTCTTCTTCAAAAAATTCTAACAAATTCACCAAACCGTCAGCCGGATAAGAAATTTTTGCCAAATATTCTATGGCGCGATTATCTGCCGCTTCTTCTTGGTTGCGCGTAAATTTCACAAAAAGTCTTTCGGCGGTGTTGCTGCCACCAATAATTAGCGCGGCTCCGGCATCGGGCGCGCCAGCAGCAATTGCGCCAGCGCCAAGCAAATAACTCAAAAGCATTGCGGCGGTTGCTTGATTAGAAGCTTCGCTAGATCTTGCCAAATGACCCGCGGCAATATGTCCAGTTTCGTGGGCGATAACGCCAATTAAAGCGTTGGGAGTTTGGTATTTTCTAATTAAGCCAATATTGATAAAAACGTTTTGACCCCCCAAAACAAAGGCGTTAAGGCTGTTATCGTTGACAATATAAATTTTGATATTTTTGGCATCTAAATTAGCTGCCGCAAAAATTGGCTTACTTAGGTTGTATAAAAATTTTTCAATTTCAGCGTCGCGAATTAAAGGCATTTCGTCGTTGCTAAAAGAATTTTTTGCTAAGCAAAAAAGCAAAATTAAGGTGGTAAAAATTATTTTTTTTATCGCCGTTAAAGTCTTATTAGTGGCACTTTTTTCAATAGACGCTTTTTTCAAAAAATGATCTATCATCCACGCGAACATAAATTTATTAAAATGTTTAAAATATTAGCCTTTTGGGTTAGTATTTTATTGATGTTGTGGTTTTGTATTTTGGTTTTTCACGATGACGTAAAAATTCCTCAAAAAGAAGTAAATCTAAAAATTGATTTGATTAATAAAGTTAATATTTGTCGCGCAAAAGAAGAGCCTGAATAGAATTTAAGCAAAACGCCTCGTGAACCACAAATTACATACACCTAAAAATTCTTTCGATAAGTCGAATTTTATTGAACACATCTCTAATTTTTTAGAAAAAATCGCCGCCGAAGACGGATTGTCGCTCAATACAATTTTATCTTATGGCAAAGATTTAGAATTATTTGCCAAGTTTTTAAGCGAACAAAAAATTGGCTTTGAAAATGTCAACGAACAATGTCTGAAAGATTATCTTTATAGGCTTGATGAACAAAATTTGCGTTCAACTTCAATTGCCAGAAAAATTTCAACTTTAAAAAGTTTTTACAAATTTTTGGAAAACGAAAATTTAATAAAAATCAATCCAACTTTGCTTTTATTTTCTCCAAAACCCGAAGAAAAGCTGCCTAAATTTTTAAGCGAAGAAGAGGTTTTTAAAATTCTTAATTTTGCCAATTCGGACAAATCAGAGTTTGGAATTAAGCTTTCATGCATGATGGAAATTCTTTATGCCGCTGGTTTGCGAGTTAGCGAGCTGGTTTCAATTCCAATTTCGGCAATTGCAAAAACAGAAAATGAAAATGGCGAACAAACTTTGCGCAATTATTTAATCATAAAAGGCAAAGGCAACAAAGAGCGCGTTGCGCCGCTGAATAAATCGGCAATTAAAATGTTGCTAGAATATTTAGATTTGCGCCAAAAATTGGGGCAAGAAAACTCGAAATGGCTTTTTGTTGGAATGGTTCACGCCAGTAAAAAATTAAAAAAAATTAAGCCCAAAAATTTGCCAAACGTTGACAATCACATAACGCGCCAACGTTTGCACCAAATGTTAAAAGAACTTGCCAGAAAAGTTGGTATTGACGAAACAAAAGTTCATCCGCATGTTATTCGCCATTCTTTTGCGTCGCATTTGTTGAATAGCGGCGTTGATTTGCGGGTTTTGCAAGAGCTTTTGGGACACACAAATATTTCTACCACCGAAATTTATACTCATATTTTAGATTCTAAGTTAAAGGATTTGGTGTTTAATCACCATCCTTTGGCACAAAAATTTTAATTTTTTATGTCAGACTTTATCGCGGGTCGCAAAGCCGGAGTTAAAATTACTTCGCAAAGCCTTAATAAAAAAATCAATCAGCTTGAAAAATCTTTGCAAAGCAAAAGATTGAATGGAAAAAAAGACAAAGATTCACAAGATTTGGCAGCCCAAATTGAGATGATTTCAAAAATTAAAGAAAAAGTTGAAGAGCGAGAAATTTTAAACCAAGACCAAGATCGACAAAAAGAAAATATTGCCAATCAGCAAAAACAGCAAAAAAGAGAGCTAGAATTAGATTTTTCGTTTGAGCAATATAAAAAAGAGCAAGTTGTAAAATTAGCCGATTCTTTGAAAGATATGGGCGCAGAAATTTCGGTTTCAAAAGACGGTAAAATTAAGATTGAATATGATGATAATTTTCACACAAGAAGGGTTTTAGAACATCAAGCAGAATCAAGCCAAAAAGCACCGCAACTACAACCCTAAAAGTTTTTGTTTTCAATTGGCTTAGAGCGTGTCTTTAAAAACAAGTTTAGCTAAAAATTTCTTCGCCAAAAACTCGTTGATAAAACTCGCCAATCACAGGTTTTTCATCGTCAATTACTTTATTGGCAAAACTCAAAACAAATGCGGTTTTAATTGAGCCAAAAATTTCGATGTTGCGCCCCCAAGAAATTAAAGTTCTCAAAGAAATCAAATTTGAAATATCGCCATTTTTAAAAGCTTCGCGGCTTAAATTTGCTAATTTAATCATAAGTTTTGGGGTTTGCTGGTGAATCTTAGAATTTAAAAAAGGCAGTTTTTTTAGCAGAATTTCTAATTCTTGTTGGTCGTTTAAATAATTAAGAGCCGCCACAATATTCCAGCGATCCATTTGCGCTTGGTTAATTAAATTGGTTCCGTGATAAATTCCTAAATCGTCGCCCGCGCCCAAAGTGTTTGAGGTTGCAAATAGTCGAAAATGCTGGCTTGGCGTGATAATTTCATTTTCTTCCAAAAGGGCAAATTTTCCTTCTTCTTCAAGCAATCTTTGAATTACAAAAGCAACATCGGTTTTAATTGCGTCATATTCATCTAAAACCAAAGCCATGTTATTTCTCAAAACAAACGGGATAATTCCTTCTTTAAATTCGGTAATTTGTTTGTCGTTTTTTAGGCGAATTACATCTTTTCCAACCAAATCAAGACGGGTGATTTGAGAATCAAAGTTAATTCGCAAACAAGGCCAATTAAGGCGCGCCGCCACTTGTTCGATATGGGTTGATTTGCCAGTTCCGTGCATTCCTTGAATTAGAACTCTGGCGTTAAAGACAAAGCCAGCCAAAATTGCCAAAGTGGTTTTTTCGTCAAAAACATAGCTTTCATCTAGCTTTGGAACAAATTCAGATTTTTCTTCAAATCCTTTAATTTCAAAGGGGCAAGAAATGCCAAAAACTTTTTTGGAGTCGATTTTTTTCATTTAAATTGATTTGTATTTTGAAGAAGAATGTAACAAAACTTACTTGAAACCTGTTGCGACAGAACCATTATTTAACAAGGCAATTCAGTTGAATTGCGCAATTAAAAAAACTTTCACAAATGCAACTAACTTTGCTTAAAGCCAAAATCCATCGAGCCACAACCACCAACGCCGATTTAAATTACGAAGGTTCAATTTCGATTGATAGTAATTTGCTTAAAAAAGCCAATATTTTGGTCAATGAAAAAGTTGACGTTTTAAACATTAATAACGGCGAACGTTTCACAACTTATGCAATTTCTGCCAAAGCTAATTCGGGTCAAATTCAAGTTAATGGAGCGGCGGCTCGAAAAGTGCAAGTTGGCGATCTGTTAATTATTATCGCCTACGCTTCAATGAGCCCAGAAGAAGCCAAAAAATTTAAGCCAAAGGTTTTGTTGGTTGATGGCGAAAACAAACCAATTTCTTAGAGCCTATACCAAAACATCTATCTCTTGATAGTGATAACGAAGTATTTTTGAGGAAAAATTGCGACTGAAAATGTAAGCTGTATCAAGTGATACAGCGTCATTTTCTGAACAAATTTTTGCCAAAAAGACAAAGTTAGCACTATCAAG
>CANEUK010000072.1 GCA_947441695.1 Rickettsiales bacterium | reverse complement strand
GTTTTTGGGCTAAAATTTTATCATCAAAAATCATTTCATCAAAATCGCTGCCGCGCAAAGAAGGGCTTCGTCCAAGCAAACTAAGGCTTTCAAGAATGTTGGTTTTTCCTGCACCATTTTTGCCAGTTAACAAAACGAGTTGAGACGAAAATTCAAAAGATCGGAAAGAAAAATTACGAAAATTTGTAAGAAGAAGTTTAGAAATTAAAGACAAAGGAGGGTTTTTTTTTAATGTAAATGATGGTCGATCTCAACTTGCCTTAAAAAACTATGAGCCAGGCTCTAAACTCTCACTGGCATAATTACAAAAACCGAACTCATGTCTTTGGCGTCAATTAATGCTGGAGAATTGCTGTCTTTAAAACGCATCATGAGTTCTTCTTTGTCGATTTGACCAATAATATCAAGAAGGTAGCGAGAATTGAATCCGGTTTCAATTCGGTCTCCCAAATAGTTCACATCCAATTCTTCATAAGCAAAAGAACCGTCATTGGTATTGACTTGAAGGCTCATTTTGCCGTTTTCAATAACTAATTTAACTGAACGATGTTTGTCGGTTGCAACGGTTGAAACTCGATCAACACAATCAAAAAAAATCTTTTTGTTTATCACCGCAATTTGAGTGTTATTTTTTGGCAAAACTTTGTCGTAATCAGGAAACTCGCCATCAATTAACTTAGAAATAATTGTGGTTTGATCGGTGGTTATTTTGATTTTAACGCGTGAAACAGAAAGTTTAACTTGGTTGCTGCCGTCAATTATTCTTCTAATTTCGGCAACGGATTTTTTGGGCAAAATAACGCCAAATGGAGTTTTTAAATCAGAAACCAAGGAAGATAAAGCAAGCCTGTGTCCATCGGTTGCAACCGAACGTAGTTCAAAGCCAGAATCTGTTTTTATTGCCTGTAAATAAAGGCCGTTTAAGTAATAACGGGTTTCGTCATTTGAAATTGCGAATCGAGTTTTGTCGATCATTTTAGCTAATTTGTTGGCGTCAATTTCAATTTCTTCGCCCAATTCTCCTTCAGATAAATTTGGAAATTCAGCCGAATCAATGCATGGTAAATTATATTTCGATTTTCCTGACTTAATTTGTAAAATTGTTGGACTTTCTTGGCTGATCATAATTTGCGCACCTTCGGGAATTTTTCGAACAATATCGAAAAACATTTGAGCCGGAACAGTTGTGCTGCCAGCACTTTTCATGTCTGATTCAAAAGTAGAAGTAACCAAAATGTCCATATCAGTTGCCAATAAAACAACTTTGTCGTTTTTGGCTTCGATTTTGATGTTTTGTAGAACCGGAATAGTGTTCTTTTTTTCAACTGCGCCATTGACGCTAGAAATTGCCTTCAACAATAGTTGTTTTGTAGCTTGAAACTGCATGTTTGAAATTGATTTTTGTGATTTTTAGATGGCTTGAAAAGATGGCAAAACTTAGAAAAGTAGTTGCTTAAATTCAACTAAATAAAACCCTTAAAAAAATATTAAATTACGTCGTTTTCAACGTTGGGTATAAAGCTTGTTGTAATGCTAGCGGCACTTGTAGTTGGCGCGTTGGTTTTTCTAATTTCTTTTCCTGCCAACAACTCTTTAATTTCGTCGCCACTAAGAGTTTCGTATTCTAGCAAAGCTTGCGCTAATTTTTCTAAATCGTCTTTTTTGTCATTTAAAATTTGTTTGGCGCGAATTAGGGCTTCGTGAACTATTCGTTTAACTTCTTCATCAATAATTTTCCCTGTTTCTTCTGAAAAAACTTTTTGTGCTGCATAAAACTTTCCTCCGTCATCTTCGCTATAATCTATTGTTCCAACTTTGTCGCTCAATCCCCAACGCGTAACCATACTTCTCGCCATGTTAGTTGCTTGAGTAATGTCGGAAGAGGCTCCGGTTGTAACTTTTTCGTAACCAAAAATTAATTCTTCGGCAGCGCGACCACCCATCGCAACAACCAAATCATCGTGCAACTTAGCACGTGTTACCGAAAAGCGATCAGTTTCGGGCAATCGCATAACCAAACCCAAAGCGCGACCACGCGGAATTATAGTAGCCTTGTGAATTGGATCAGAATTGACGCAGTTAAGTGCCGTAATTGCGTGTCCTGACTCGTGATAAGCCGTAAGTTCTTTTTCAGATTTTTGCATGACCATCGATTTTCTTTCTGCTCCCATCATGATTTTATCTTTGGCTTCTTCGAGATTTTTCATTGTCACCATCTTTTGGTTGTAGCGCGCCGCTAGAAGGGCTCCTTCGTTGATTAAATTGGCTAAATCAGCTCCCGCAAATCCTGGCGTGCCACGAGCAATTGTTTTAACATCAATGTCGGCAGCAGCGGCAATTTTTTTCATATGAACTGCCAAAATTTGTTCGCGACCTTGAATGTCGGGATTTGGAACCATAATTTGACGATCAAACCTGCCCGGGCGAAGCAAGGCGCGATCTAAAACATCTGGGCGATTGGTTGCGGCAATAATTACCACACCTTCATTTTCAGAAAATCCATCCATTTCAACCAATAATTGGTTTAAGGTTTGTTCGCGCTCGTCATTTCCGCCGCCAACTCCCGAACCGCGATGACGTCCGACCGCATCAATTTCGTCAATAAAAACAATACAAGGAGCCGATTTTTTTGATTGTTCAAACATATCGCGCACGCGGCTGGCTCCAACGCCCACAAACATTTCAACAAAGTCAGAACCAGAAATTGAAAAAAACGGCACGCCAGCTTCGCCAGCGATAGCGCGCGCAAGAAGGGTTTTTCCAGTTCCAGGAGAGCCAATTAATAAGCATCCGCGCGGTATTTTTGCTCCAACCTCGGTATATTTTTTGGCGTCTTTTAAAAAATCGACAATTTCGGTGAGTTCTTGTTTTGCCTCGTCAATTCCAGCAACATCAGCGAATGTAACTTTGGTTTTGCTTTCTTGTAAAAGTTTGGCGCGTGATTTACCAAAACCAAAAGCACCGCCACGACCACCAGCTCCGCCAGAGCTTCGTGAAAAATAAATCCACAAACCAATCATTAAAATAAAAGGAAGCCAACCCAAAATTCCAGCAACTACTTTTTCAGATTTACTAACAAGAGGAACTGCATTTATTTCAACCCCTTTTTCTTGAAGAGTTTCAACTAGGTTTGGGTATACGGGAAGATAAGTATAAAATTGTCCGCCATTTTTGAGTTTTCCAAATAAGTCATCACCTTTTATGTCAACTTGAAGAACTTCGCCAGCATCAACTTTTTTGATAAATTCACTAAAAATTAACTTATTGCCAGATATTCCATCGGCACCACCAATGATATTTGAAACTGCCATTATCACAGCAAAAATCACTATCCAAACCAAAAGGTTTTTTCCAGAATTTTTCATGAAGAAATTTTTAATATTTTAACAAGCACTAAAAAAGAATTTCAGAGTTATGAATGAAATAAAAAATTTCAATAACTTGCGTCTTAAATATGAGGAGTATCGATAAATAACTAAAGAATTTAAATCTTCGCTCCAACTTAAGGTTTTTTTAACCTAAATTTTCAAGGGTTGTTTTAAAAAATCTGAAAAAATTGCGTGTAATAAAAACTATTTTTTTGATAGTTTTTGGCAAAGGATTTTTAAGAAAAAAATGCAACAAAGAGATAGACTGTATCAAGTTGTGCGATGTTATTCTTTATCAAGTTATACAGTATTATTCTTTGGGCAAATTTTTACCAAAAATTCAAAGTTAAGAATAAACAAAGATTGATTTATTGTTTTGTAGTCGCGGCGAATAATTATTGGGGCGATTCGTAATTAGAAAGTTTATAATTGACAGTTTGATATGGGTTATTTTTGAAATTTTTTGTGGCTTGCGATGTTCTTCTAAAGTTGGCTTTGAATAGTTTTTTACTTAAAAATTTTCCAATCTTTTTCTAACCTTGTTAGATCATCAAGAACTAATGTTTTAATAACCTCTCCACCTCTGCCAATAATGATGGTAATATTTCTGCCTTGGACGCTTTCTCTAACTGACTGCGAAAGGTGAGGCATTATTTTAGAATATTCGACCGTATTACTGAAAGTTAATTGATTGTATTGATTAGATGCTAAAAAATTTCTTATTTCTAAAAGTAGATCTTTTCTTGCGTGATATCTTAATTTTTTTTGTTCCATATACCATGTAAATGGCAATAGAATTAGAGTTCCGATTCCGCCTAACAAGGCGCTTAATATCATGTATTTGTAATCCATGGCAATTTATCTTTAATAAACTACGAATCTATCGATAGAATAAAACTCGTCTTTTTAGTAAAAATATTGTTCAGAAAATGACGTTGAATTCTTACATTTTCAGTCGCAGTTTTTTCTCAAAAATAATTTTTTATCACTATCAAGAGATTAGCTTGGTTTAAAAAAAACAAAAACCCCTAAAAACTTATCTTTAGGGGTTTTTTGTAAATTATCATAGAGAAGGATTACATATTCTCTGAAATGTATTTTACAGCACTTCCAACAGTTGTGATTTTTTCCGCAGCCTCGTCAGGAATTTCAATTCCAAACTCTTCTTCAAATGCCATAACTAGCTCTACTTGATCTAGGCTATCCGCGCCTAAGTCATCAATGAAGTTTGCCGCTTCAATAACTTTTGCTTCTTCGGCACCTAAGTGGTTGATGATGATTTTTTTAACTCTGTCAAAAATCTCGCTGTTATTAGTCATAAGTTTAAATATTGATTAGTAAGAGGTAAATTTAGATATGTTTATAGATGAAATCTTAGCTACAAAGACCCAAAGAGCGGGGCAAGCTAATCACGACAATTTAAATAGCAAATATAAACTACACGGAGATTTAAAACCAAGTCTGACAAGGTTTTAAATGCTTTTTTTTAGCGAATTATTGCCATAATTTGGTTGTCGTGTTTGCCATCCATTGAGTTATTAAAAAATGGTAAAATTCCAAAAATTTTATCAAAAATTTTATCCTCTTGTTTTGAAATTTTAACTTCTTTTAGAGGTAGTTTTTTTACATCAATTTTTTGAGAACTTAAATAAGCAATAGCTTCTTTTGTGTCTCCTATTTCATCAATCAATCCAGCTTTTAAAGCTTGTCTTCCAGTAAAAACTCGACCATCAAAAACTTCATTTATTAATTTTGGATTTATTTTTTTACCCCTTCTTTGCGTTACTAGGTCAGAAAAAAATTTGTGAGAATCGTCTATTGATTCTTTTATGACGTTTTCAACCAAGGGATTTGTTTTTTCAAAAGGCGACGGACTTCCTTTAAGTGGAGAAGATTTATAGGTTCTAAATCTAACCCCGATTTTATTTGCTAACTCGGTTATTTCGTGAGATTCCATTAAAACTCCAATTGAACCAGTTAAAGTTCCATTATGGGCAATTATGTGATCGGAAGCAATACTTGCCATATATCCGCCAGATGCAGCAAGAGATCCCATTAAAACAACTGTTGGTTTTAATAAGGAAATTTCTCTCAAATTATTAAATAAAATTTCGCTACCAACAATTCCCCCTCCTGGGCTATCAATATTTATCAAAACAGCTTTAACGGATTTTTCTTCGGCAATTTTTTTTAATATTTGACTACGAAAATCATCTTCAAAAATTACACCTTCGATTTTGATGTTGGCGATATAGTCTCCATCAACAAAATCTTCCGACAATTCGCCGCCAAAAATAAATCTTATCGCAAGCAAAATGGAAAAAATTGCAAAAATCAGAGCAATGTTTTTCCACTTATGAACTTTGTTTTTAAGATAAATTAAGGCAGCGAGATTGTCGGATAAGTTCATAATCCTACTCTTCGGTTTGTTTTTGATTTATTGCTAAAGATTCTAAAACATTTCCAGCAATACTTCCAATGGTTGCGTTACCTTCCGAGTTTGAATATAGATGAAGCTGTTTTTCGTCAGATTCTATGTCTTTAATAGATAAAAGCAGTTTTCCGCTAATTTTATTGAATAGCATAACTTTTGCTTCAATTCGATCGCCGATTTCGTATCTTTCAGTTCTTTGCTCTTGTTTATTATTTGATAGATCAAGCCTTTTGATGATTGCTTTCAAACCGCTATCAAGCTCAACTTCTAAGAAATCTTTTTTTACATTAATAACTACGCAAGAAATGATTAAGCCAGCTTCAATTTTATTAAGATCTTCTTTAAAAGTTTTGCTATCAAGCTGTCTAATTCCAAGGCTGATTCGTTCTTTTTCGTAGTTACTTCCAAGAACCATAACTTTAATTTTTTCGTCCTTCTTGAATTTTTTCAAAATTTCTTCTTCTGTTCCTTCGGAAGAAATGTCGGAGAGGTGAATTAAGCCATCAACTCCGCTATCAAATCCAATGAATAAACCAAACTCTGTAAAATTTTTAACAACGCCTTCAACAATATCTCCAACTTGATATTTTTCAGAAAAAGCTTGCCAAGGGTTTTTTTCGCACTGTTTCATTCCAAGTGAAATTCGATGATTCTGTGAATTAATATCCAAAATCATCACTTCTACTTCTTGTCCAGGAGTGATAAATTTACTTGGTGTTGAATTATTTTTTAGCCAACTCATTTCTGATACGTGAACCAGCCCTTCAATTCCAGACTCTATTTCAACAAAAGCACCATAAGTTGTGATATTTGTAACTTTTCCTTTCAGCGTTGCGCCAACTGGATATCTTTGTGAAATTGATTCCCAAGGATTTTGTTGCAACTGTTTCATGCCTAAGGAAATTCTCTTAGTTTCAAGATCGAATTTGATTACTTGAACCCTAACTTCTTGACCAATTTTTAGAACTTCCGACGGATGTCTAACGCGACACCAAGAAATATCCGTTAAGTGCAACAAGCCATCAAAACTGCCAAAATCAACGAAAGCTCCGTAATCTGTAATATTTTTTACAATTCCATCTAAAGCATCGCCAACTCTAATTGTAGAAAGAACTTTGTCTTTTTCTACGTTGCGTTGAGTTTCGAGAATTGCTCGACGAGAAACCACAACGTTTCCACGAACATCATCAATTTTTAAGACTTGTAATTTTTCAACCTTGTTAATCAAAAAACTATCGTCAGAAAGCAACATAGTATCAACTTGGCTTCTTGGTAAAAAACAAGTGATGCCATTGACATCAGCAGCAAAACCGCCTTTAACTTTGCCAATAATTTTGCCTTCAATTGTAGTTTTGTCTTCCAAACAATTTTTCAAAAAATACCAATTATTATATCTTCTGGCGTTATCGCGGCTAATTATTAATTCGCCTCTTTTGTTTTCTAATCTTTCTAAAAAAACATCTACAACGTCTC
>CANEUK010000071.1 GCA_947441695.1 Rickettsiales bacterium | reverse complement strand
TTTTGTTAAAGGTATAGAAAATGATTCAAATCGAAGAAACGTCGAAAATTTAACTGATTTAACGAAAAATTTTAACAAACATCCAAAAATTGAGGTTCGAGAAGTTAATTATCAAGAAAAGAGGTTAGATGTTGTAATTATTGGTTATCACCGAAATCATATCAGACCATTTTATGTTGAGTCACTTAGCGACTCCCAAAAAAGAGTTATAGAAAACAATTGTTACAAAGGACTTTCCGCTGGATCCATCTATTCAAGAAATAACAATACAAACACCCCAAAAGACAGCACGGCTAATAAATTCGAAATTGAAAAAATGTGGCGTGAACATTTCGGAATCGATAAATCGGCTTTAGAAAGATTTAAAATTTATTTGGACAAGCCAGAGGATTGGGAAGACTGTGATGGCGGCTATTACTATAAATATTTTCCAGAGTTTAGAGTGGTTGACAATTGTGATCAGGAAAGAAAAAGCTCATTTCTGAAAGCAGATTGGAGAATGTCTGCAGAATTTACTTCATTCGCTACAATGCACGAAGTGGCTTTGCAATATCACTCAACAATTTTGTATAAAAATAACTCTGCCGAAATTGATAATCATCACACATCAATAATGCATCCAGATCATACATTTTTTGATGAAAAAGGTGATCAAAGCCATTTGGCAAAATATTTCTTTTTCTTTGTTTTTGAAGACAGTTTGCTTTACAGGATGTCAAAATTCTTAATCGCAAAAAATGGTTGCGAAAGACCAAGCGGAGTTTTTTGTTATAATGTTTCGCAATTTGATCCAAACGGTAGATTTATTTTTGTTCTAAAGGGAAATGATAAAGAAAATGATCAAAATATTCGAACAACCATCAATGAGCTTTCTAGAAATGAAGAGAAAATGAGGTTAATAAAAAATGACCCAAGATTTGTTTCGTAAAATCGCTGCCAATTTTAGTGGGAATTGCTTTGTAAAAAGAATGAAAAAAAGAATCTAAGCAAATAGAAAAACACCTAGAATGATTTAATTCTGATTATTTAAAAAAAACTGTCGTATTTTTGATGCGCAATTGACCGGGCGCGATGCCGAAAAAATCGGTTTTTTTAAAATTTTGTGCGTCAAAAAACTCAAAAATCTTCTTATAATTTTTGCGCTGCGAATCATCTAAAATCAAAGTTCCGCCAGTTTTTAGGGCGGCGATTGCATTTTTGGCGCATTCAAATCTTTTGAGTGAATCAATCACGATTAAATCGAATTTTTCGCCGCAATTTTTGGCAAAATTTTGGTAATTATCATTTTCCAAGCCATCAATCATTAAATTGATTTTAACGTTGTGGATCAAGTTTTGTTCTAGCTTTTTTTGAATAATCGAAAGCCAAATTTTGTTGGTTTCAAGACCAACAACTTTTTCAACTTTTTGAGCAAAAAACAAAGTTGAAGCGCCGCAGCCAAATTCAAAAATTTTGTGATTTTTATCTAAATGATTTTTCAAAAATTCAATCGCTGGATAAGTAATCCAAGGCAAAGAATTGCCATTTTCGTCTTGCGAAAAACCTTCTAAAAAAGATTTTTTCCAACCAATTTTATTTTCTTCAAATTGCTGACGCGCTATTTTTTTAAACATCGAAATTGAGATTTTGTTTTTTTTAATTCTTATGTTTGATTTTAAAAATTTTAAAATTCTAACTTTAAAGAATCGCAAATTTCTTTCACAAAAATCACTAAAAAACACATGATAATCAAACCAAGCAAATTTTGTTTTTTTGTAGTTTTGGCAATGTTTTTGCCGCTAAAAAGCTCTTTGGCTTTTGATTGGAATTTTGGCAAAAAAGATCAAAAAAGATCTTATCTTTACGCCGTTGGTTCTTCAACAGTTTCGCCTTTTATGGCAACAATTTCTTCAGAATTTAGCCGCGAACAAAATTTAAAAAACTTATCAACCGAAACGCCGTTGGTTGAATCAACCGGAACTGGCGAGGGTTTTAAGATTTTCTGCGCGGGCGTTGGTTTTAAACACCCCGATTTTGTTAATGCGTCGCGACCAATTCCAAAAAGTGAGATTGAAAATTGCGCTAAAAATGGCGTTAAAGAAGTGGAAGAAATCAAAATTGGCTATGACGGAATTGTGATTGCCAATTTAATTGGTAGCAAAAAATTAAAACTTTCAAAAGAGCAGCTTTTTTTAGCCTTGGCAAAAAAAGTTTATGACGAAAAATCGCAAAAAATAATTGAAAATCCTTACCAAACTTGGAACGAAATTGACGCTTCTTTGCCAAAAACCGAAATAATTATTTATGGGCCGCCGCTAACTTCGGGAACGCGCGATGTTTTTGTAGATATGGTGATGGAAGACGTTTGTTTGAATAAAAAAGAATTTATTGCCGCCTATCAAGACGAAAATTTAAGAAAAAAACAATGCGGCGAAATCAGAAAAGACGGCAAATTTATTGAATCAGGAGAAAACGATAATTTGATTGTTGATAACCTAAAAAACAATCCGAAGGCCTTTGGAATTTTTGGATTTAATTTTTTGATATCAAATCAAAGAGTAATTCAAGCGGTCGAAATTGATAATATTGAGCCAACTTTTCAAACAATTGCGGCAAAAAAATACAAACTTTCTCGCCCGCTTTTTGTCTATTTTAAAAAAGAGCATTTGAACCAAATGCCAGAAATGCGCGAATTTATTAAGCAAATTATCAGCGCAGAAACAATTGGGCGTAAGGGATATTTGCTTCATAGCGGTTTGGTCGCTTTAAGCGATTTAGAATTAAAACAAACCAGAAAAAATATTTTATCCATAATTGCTAAATGAAAATCCAAAAACTTCTAATCAAAGCTTTTTTGTGCGCCGCCTTAATTTTTCTGCCTTCGTGCGTTACCAAATATATTTGGGGCGATAAAAGCTACCAAGAAAGAATTAACCAGTTTTTTATCGGCGTTGACGGCAGATATGTAGTTTTGATTGGCGAAAATTATCACTATATTTTTACCGATAATTCGGCAGTTCTAAAAGAAGTTTTGAGCCTAAGCCAGCAAAACGTGTTGGCGATTGATTCAAAAAAAACTCATTTGAAGCTAGATTCTAAAAATGAAATTAAAGGAGACTTTGTAATTGAAGGACCCGCAAGTTTGTTGCCCTTCCAAGATTTACAAATCTTAAGATCTTACGGATTTTTTCCCGATAAAAATGACAACATATTAATCAAAACCAAACTTACGGGTCGGAGATATGCGGCAAGATATTTGGGTCAAAGCGTTTCAAGTTTAAAATCTCCTCACGTTTTATCGGTTTACTACAGCGACAGCAATTTAGTTAAAGGCGTTGGAAAAGCCGCCATAACTCCAATTGCAGTTACTTTAGATGCAGTTTTGCTAATTGGAAAAGTAGCAATTTATCCCTTTTCTCTCTAATTAAAAAAACAAAAAACTTATGAATATTTTTGATTTTTCTAGCCTAACCATTGTGCTAATTTTGGCTTTAATTGCTTTTGCATATTTTAGTCTTTTTACCGTGCAGCAACAAAGCGAAGCAATAGTTCAAAGGTTTGGCAGGTTTGTTCGTGCAGCAAAACCGGGCTTAAATTTTTTAATTCCTGTTATTGAAAACGTTGCTGGAGTTTTGAGTTTGCGCGTGGATCAACTCGAAGTAAAAGTTGAAACTAAAACCGAAGATAATGTGTTTTTGCATGTTTTGGTGGCGGTGCAATTTTATGTTCATCCCGAAAAAACTTATGAAGCATTCTACAAATTGCAGGATCCAGCAAAACAAATTACTTCATTTGTATTTGACGTGGTGCGCGCAAGAGTTCCAAAAATTAAACTCGACGATGTTTTTGAAAAAAAAGATGAAATTGCCAACGCTGTTAAAAGCGAGCTTGAGCAAGTAATGAGCGAATTTGGCTATGGAATTATCAAAGCTCTGGTCACCGACATTGATCCCGATAAAAAAGTGAAAGAATCGATGAACGAAATCAACGCCGCCCAAAGAATGAGATTTGCCGCCAGCGAAAAAGGCGAGGCTGATCGAATTTTAAAAGTAAAATCTGCCGAAGCCGAAGCCCAAAGCAAAGCCCTACAAGGCAAAGGTATGGCAGATCAAAGACAGGCAATAATTCAGGGTTTAAAAAACTCGGTGGCTGATTTTAAAGAATCTCTGCCAAATACCACCGAACAAGATGTGCTTAATTTAATTTTGGTAACGCAATATTTTGATACGATAAAAGATTTGGGTCAGTCTTCAAACAACAATACTATCATGATTCCGCATTCGCCAAGCGCAGTTGGCGATATTATGCAACAAGTGACCAATTCGATTATCACGGCAAATCAGGTTGAAAATGCTCGTATAAAAAAATCTTCCTAAGTTTTTTTTAGCAACCAAGAATTGAAATTTTTGATAAAAAAAATATGTAAAAAATTAGCCAATTTAAACTTGGCGAGCCTTAAACCAAGGCAGTTTTTTTATTAATTTTTTTGGTAAAAATTTATGAACAAGCTCAACGAAAATTCTTCTATAAAAAAACTCAATTTCTCCAAAAGTTTTATCGCAATAATTTGCGTTTTAATTGGAATTAGCGGCACGCTTTTGGCGCAAAATATCTCTCAAAAACATCAGAAAAATCTTTGGCAAGAAAATCTTCGACAAGAAGGGATTTTGGGTTTCCATTCAGATTTTTTCTTTGACAATTTTTTTTTGGATGATTCTGATTTTTTTAAAGAAATGTCGGCAACCAAAGAGGCTTTTGAAAAGCACCGTAAATCCATGAATAAAGCCTTTGAACAAATGGATAAATCTGATGCAAATCAGAGTAAAACTTCGGTTTCAACCAAAGAAGATGATAAGTTTTTTTATTACGAACTAAATTTTGCGGGTTTCAAGAAAGACGAGGTTTTAACAGAAGTTAAAGATGGCGAACTAAAATTTTTGGGCGAAAGCAAAATTGACGAAAAAAACACAAAATCGCATCAAAATTTTCTTTACTCTTTTTCAACTCCTCAAACTAAAGCCAAAAAAGAGCCAGAAATTATCAAGCAAGACAACAAAATTATTGTGAAATTTTCGAAGTAAAACTTATCTAAAGTTAATCAAATTCGGTCGAAAGTCGAATTTGATTAACTCGAAAAACCCTCACAAAACTCGCCGCTTAAAAAACCAAGTTGCCAAAAAAAGGGTTGCGCCAGACATAACAAAAAGTGCGCCAAAATTTTTGCCCAAAAGTTCAAAACTTGCGCCCTTTGCAAATACTAGTTGTAGCACCGCCACAAAATGATGAATTGGGTTTATGGCTTCTGAAATTTGTTGCAGCCAAATTGGCATATTGGCAAAAGGCGACGAAAAACCCGAAGTTAAAATGACAGGAATTAAAAAGAAAAACGAACCCAAAGTTGCCTGTTGTTGGTTGTTTGAAAGCGCCGAAATAAAAAGCCCAATACTCACCATCGAAATCAAATAAAGCAAAATTCCAATCAACATAAAAAATAAATTGCCGTTAAAAGGAATAACTGCGGCAATAATGCTAAAAATTATCGTGCCTTGAATCAATCCAATTGCTAAGTTGGCGCCAATTTTTCCCAGCACAATTTTTAGCGGACTTAAGGGCGACACAATCAACTGATCAAAAGTGCCAATTTCGCGCTCGCGAGCAATTGACAAAGCCGAAACACTAAGAATCGAAGTTGATAAAATTAACGCCAACAAAGACGGAATGATAAACCATTTGTAGTTCAAATTTGGGTTAAACCAATTGCGGCTAATAACCTGCGGCAAAACCCCGTTTGGCGAAATATTTTGGCTTTTAAATTGCACTTTATTTGCAACCGAATTTTGCATAATTTGTTTCAAATAACCCGAAACAATGCTTGCCGAATTTAGGCGTCGCCCGTCAAACAAAATCTGCACTTCGGCGGTTTTACCCGAGGCAATTTTTTTAGAAAAATCGGGCGCAAAAACAATGGCGCCAATCACTTTTTGCTTGTCGATAAGGTTTTGAATTTGGTGATAATTTTGCACCTCAACAATTTGGGTAAAATATTCTTTCGCCGCCACCGCGTCTAAAATTATTTCTTTGCTATAAGCGCCACTATCTTGATTTAGCACCGCCATTTTAATGTTAAAAACATCCAAAGTTGCAACAGACGCAAACAACGCCAACTGAATCAGCGGGGGCATCATCAACGAAAAACGCGATTTTGGGTCTTTGAGCAACACAATTAATTCTTTAAAAATTAAGGCTTTGATTTGAAACAGAGCTTTGATCGCTTTTGGGGTTAAAAAAAATTTTAGACAGGTTTGAAAAAAGCGCATAAATTTAAATTTTTAAAATTTCGTCAACTTGCGCCATCATTTGAATTGTTTGGCTCAACGCCACAATAATTTTTTGGTAATGCAAAATTTCTTCAAAGCCCAAAATTTGGTCTTTGCGGTCTTTTAGCCATTTTTGGGCGGGCTGATATCCGCCAATAAAAAATTCCCAAACATTTGGCGCAACGCCTTGAAAATATTGGCTTTGGTTGATTTTAACTTTTTCTGATTCGTAACAAATTTTTTCAACTTTATTATCGCCGTCAGCGGGATATTTGGTGATTAATTTTTCAAAAATTTCACCCTCAAGCAAGTGAATTTTTCGAAGTTCGCCGCCAAGTTTTACGAGTTTCCAAAAGCTGTTTTGGTCTTGAGAATAAGGCACGCGCGGAAAATCAATTTTTAAAAATTCTTGATATTTTTCGCGGTATTTTGGCGAATGAAGAACGGCGTAAATATAATCTAAAACATCAAGCGGCGAAAATTGTTTTTTGTTCTCAAGGTAATCAAGTTCTAAAATTATAGCCTCCAAACAGCCTTCAGGGTTTTGTAAAATTTCATTATTCCAAAATCTCATAACTCTAAAATTTTGCTCTTTTAAATAGAGCGTTCTTACAAAATCTTTTTGGCTTTCGCAATGTTGTCCGCCATCTAGCTCAATTATTAATCTTTTTTCTAAGCAGACAAAATCGGCAATATATTTTGCATCAATGGCAAACTGGCGTCTGAATTTGTAACCAAGCTGATTATTTCGGATTTTTGACCAAAATTTAATTTCGGCATCTGTTGAGTTTTTTCGTAAATCGCGAGCGAAAGCTTTGGTCTAAGGCGGGTAATGTCGGTGGTTTTGAGAGTTTGAAGACCCCTCACCCCAACCCTCTCCCGCAAGGGGAGAGGGAGTTGCACCGAGTTCGGAATAACTCCCTCTGTTAGAAGTGGAAGAAGAAGCTATATCAAATTCGGAATAACTCCCTCTGTTAGAAGTGGAAGAAGAAGCTATATCAAATTCGGAATAACTCCCTCTCCCCT
>CANEUK010000070.1 GCA_947441695.1 Rickettsiales bacterium | reverse complement strand
GTGGCATTTTTATGGCGAATAGTTCTGAACGTCTCAAATGGGCAGGAATTATGTTAGCGAAAGCTTTGTCAAATGGAATTTTTTCTTCTTACAAAGTGGCTTTTTTTTTGCGTGCTAACAATCGCTTATACACTTCAGTTAGAAAAAGTCGTAACATAGATTTTAATTTCTTTGATTTAACCAAACCATTTTTGCAGCATTTGGATAGTTTGCAGAAATATCAGCCAAATCTTCTAATTGCACCAGCAAGTGTTTTACTTGAACTAGCAAGAGCACAAGAACAAGGAAAAATTAATATTTCTCCGATTAAAATATTTTCAGCCGCTGAAGTAATTGATGCTTTTGACCGTGAATATATCGAAAAAATCTTTCAACAACGCTTGCACGAAATTTATCAATGCACTGAAGGATTTTTAGCTATTACCGATAAATCACAAAGACTGCGCCTTAATGAAGAATATCTTTATATCGAGAAAGAATATATAGACAAAAAATCAGGGCGATTTGTTCCAATTATTACCGATTTTAGCAGAACTACTCAGCCAATTGTGCGTTACCGCTTGGATGATGTATTGATCGAAGATTTTTGCGATGAGCCATTTACCTATCTAAAGGCAATTGAAGGTCGATGTGATGACATATGTTTTCTTGAATCAGAAAAAGATCAGCAATCAGTTCCAATTTTTGCTGAAATCTTACGCAACGCCTTTGCTACAACCAAATCTGATTTCAACGAATATAAAATAATTCAGCATTCAGCCGGTAAATTTGAAATTATGCTAGAACCAAACTCGGACATGATTTTGCAAAAAAATATCAGCGAATCATTTGCAAGAATGTGTGAAAAACACTTTTGCAAAGTTCCGGAGCTACAATTTACAAAATACCAATTTCCACCTTCTAACCAAAAACTAAAACGCATCGAAAACCGATGTAAAATTCCAGAAAATTTATGAGTAAAAAGATTTTAATTACTGGAACCAGTGGATTTCTTGGAGGAGCTTTAGGGCAACATTTAAGAAGCTGCGGTCATCAAGTTACTGGAATAAGCCGAAGAAAATCACGAGAAGGATCGGTTGATTTGCATGTAACTCACGATTTGGCAAATCCTTTACCAAAAAATCTTGGTAAATTTGACGTATTATTTCATGCCGCAGCTTTGGCTTCTCCATGGGCAAGTCCAAAAGATTTTCGTCTTAATATTGAGCAAGCAAGTCAAAACATCGTTGATTATGTGAAAGCAAATAAAATACCGCGTTTGATTAACATTTCATCAACTTCGGTGCATTATATAATGGCTGATCAATATGGTATTTCAGAAGAAACTCCGCTTCCAAAGAAAGCGATAAACCAATACGCAGAATCGAAATTAGCAGCAGAAAATTTAATACTTAAAAATGTTTCCGATTCTTTGAGCGTAAGACCAAGAGCAATTTATGGACCAGGCGACACCGTTTTGCTTCCTCGCCTACTTCGTGCGGCAAAAAATGGCATGTTACCACAAATTATCAGAAGTGACGGACTTTCACCGCGTAGCGATCTGATTTATATCGGTAATTTGGTTAACATCCTTGAAGCTGCGATTGATAAAAACCTTAGTGGCGTGATTAACGTTACTGACAATAACACGGTGAATACAGACGAGCTTTTGTCAGATATTTTTAAAAGGCTTAATTATCCAAAACCCAGATTCAACTTGAGCGTAAATACTGCAATGAAGCTCGCAAAAACCGCAGAATTTTTATCAAAAACATTAGCAGGCTGGAAAGAGCCACCAATTACTCAATTTGGAGTTTCGGCGTTAGTTCATAGCAAAACTTTCAATGTTCAAAAAATGCTCAATATTTTTGGCGCACCTAAATACACAACCAAAGAAGGTGTAAACGCTTTCATTAATTGGCATGAAAACGATAATAAAATTAGTGGCTGATATGTTTGCTTTCTTTGTGATTTTGATTTTTGCCTATGTTCTTCTATCAATTTTTCGTGTTCTTATCGCTTTTTTAGAAATACAAAAACAACAGAAGTTTATTTCTACTTTACCGATAATATCTGAAAAAAATGTTACGGTTTTACAGCCAATTCTTGGAGGAGATCCTGCTTTATTTTACTGTCTTGAAACTAACTTAAAAAATGCTCCATTGGCGCAATTTATATGGCTGCTTGATGAAAATGATGAAGAAGGAATCAACGCTGCAAAGCGGGCTATTCTTTCTAGCGGAGCAACAAATGTCGAATTACAAATCAACCCAGCTCCTCCAAAAAATCTCAATCCAAAAATGTGGAAACTGGCTTTGGGAATCAAAAGCGTAAGAACAGAATTCTTAGCATTTCTTGATGATGATACAATGTTGCCAAAAAGCAGTTTAAGCAAATGTGCGGCAATTGCAGATCGTGGCAATTTGGTGACAGGATTGCCGCTATACTCTTCACACAAAAATATTTTATCGCGCTTGGTTAGTGGTTTTGTTAATTCTAGCTCAATAATTACTTATTTGCCAACCAGCTATTTTAAGATGTCCAACACCATAAACGGCATGTTTTCAACTATGCGCTCTGGTGATATAAAATTGAATGATTTCGAATCTGTTATGTCGGGAGCTACTGATGATTATGCTTTAGCTAAAATCTTTAAAAACAAAGGGCTAGGAATTGCTCAAACAATTGTTACGCATCCAATTATTACGACAATTTCATCTTTTCCACATTACAATAGCTTGATGAAAAGATGGATGATTTTTGTCAGAATTTATCTTCGTGAAAATCTAAACTTATCTTTGTCATTGTTGATAGTTGTGCCATCAATCCTGCCGCTTTTGTTGATTCTAACGGCAGTTGTAATTGATCCGTTATTTTTCATTCCAGTAACTTTTTTTGTTATGCTTATCAAAGCTATGATGTTGAAAATATTGCGCTCAAGGCTTGGATTTCAAACTAGAGAAATAGATATGTTTTTTGAGATCGTAGCCGAGATAATTTCGCCATTTTATTTCTTATTGGCCTCAATTCATCATGATAAAATTACATGGAGGAAGAGTAATTTTATTTTAAGTCAATCAGGAAAAATCGAAAATGATCTGTAAAATAATTCCTGAGAAGAACCATTTTCTAAACTTTGGCAAAGCAGCGTTAATAAACTTTCTAACCTTTTTTGCAATTTACCCCGCACTCAATTCTTATTCTGCTGGAAGAGAGTTGCACAAAATGTATTTCACTTGGGAGCTTTCAATCCCGCTGATTGATTGGATGATATTGCCTTATCTGTCGATGAATTTCTTTTTCTTGGTTCCGTTGTTTTTTATTAGAACCGAGAAAATTTCTGAGTTGTCAATGGCCTGCATAATTTCCACAATCATTGCTGGGTTAATATTTTACCTTTATCCCTGTCAGCTAGGATTTATTCGCGAAGTACCACAAAATTTTTCCGTTCTTTATAAAGGATTATTTGCGATAGATAAACCCTTTAATTTATTTCCTTCACTACACATCACTTATCCAATTTTATTTGTTATTTTCTGTCGCAAAAATTTTGGAACCATATCCAGAATAATAGTTTCTCTTTGGCTAATTTTGGTGATGATATCGATAGTTCTCACTCATCAACATCACATCTTAGATGTA
Organism: Rickettsiales bacterium; assembly: GCA_947441695.1. Taxonomy (GTDB): domain Bacteria; phylum Pseudomonadota; class Alphaproteobacteria; order Rickettsiales; family UBA1997; genus UBA2645. The sequence goes on along the minus strand of CANEUK010000070.1, from coordinate 3,742 downwards.
GTAGCTGGAATTTTACTGGCTTTAGTTTCATGCCAAATTAGCCAAAAACTTTTTCGGTCTTCAGAAGAAATAAGCGGATCGGAATATATAAAAAAACTCTCCTCTCTTTCTTTGGAAGGATCAGAATTAGAAAAATGCGATTATCGATTATTACTACTTACTGGACAGTCTTCTTTTAACAGTAGTGTTTTGGATGATAATAAGAGATTTTTTTTGCAAAAAATTGCGGCTAATAATGCAAATTTTAACACTTCTTTCGTTGGTTTTCCATGGCACTATGAGTTTAATTCCCAGAAGAAAAAAGCATCTTTCGCAATATCGTGCATACGAAATGCTATGCAATATTTTTGGTTAAGAAATAATACCAAATATCAGGAAGGTGTAGAACGAATAATCCATCATGCCATTAAAATCACAAATCAACAACTAGTGTTTATAACTGGCAGTTGCGGTATACAGCATCTTCTTTGTGCTTTGAAAAAATATCAAAAAACGAATCTTTGTTATATCAAAATTATTGCTCTTGGTCCAGTTGGTAAAGATATAACGGCCAATCTGAATTTATATGACCCGCATTTTGTTCAAGGAAAGCGAGATTTTTGGAGCAAAATCTTATGGACTGGAAGAAAAGCAAACTATCATCCTGATTGTGGCCATCTCGAATATTATGAATGTCCAGAAATATTCACGCTAGTTAATGAACTCATAAAAGGCTTAAACCAACAAACAGAAAACTAACACCAAAAACACTGATTGAGAGCAACAAAAGCCATGGCAAATTTCATATTTTGGCTTTCGATCACAACTACAATTCTAACGGAACTATTAACGATGCTAAAAGCGAATTTTACGTTTCTAACGACTACATGTTTTTAAGTTTACGAAAAATATCCCGATCTTTTTGTTCCTGCAATTTCCGTTCATCCTTATCGCGAAGATGCGGTTCAAGAATTAGAGAAATGGGCAAAAAAAGGTGTTAAGTGGATTAAGTGGTTGCCAAAAGTTGGGAAATCCTTTTTTATTTAGACGACCGCTTGATAAGGGAGTGAAAGTTGTAATGGCGCATTGTGCTAGTCTTGAAGAGGATAAAGATCTAGATAATGAAAATAAAAAAGTTCCAAGTTTTGAACTTTTTATGCGATTGATGAATGAGAAAAAATATGAAGGTCTGTTATATGGCGAAATCTCGGCAACAACACAATTCAATCGATTACCAACTCCAATTCTAATTCTTTTAGAAAATCCCAATTTACACAAAAGATTGGTCAACGGTAGCGATTATCCATTACCAGCGATTAACGTAATCATCCAAACAAAATCATTAGTAAAATACGGAATGATCACCAAGCAAGAACGTCAATATTTGAATGAGATTTATCAGTATAACCCATTGCTTTTTGACTATGTTTTAAAACGCACAATTCGTCATCCAAAAACAGGGACTAAGTTTGATGCGATAGTTTTTGAGGAAATTAATAAAAGCCAAAAATCCGGCCATCCTTAGTAAAACTCTACTCAGAATAGAAATTTTTTTTTAAATCAATCTGGGATTGGTAGAGTAATTTTTTCAATTCAGAGATATTAAGTCGACAGTCGAAATTGACTGTATCACCACACAAAATCCACCAAACCCAAAACTCATACCACAAGAAACACAATATCAGTTTAAAATCTTGGTGCGCACTTAGGTACGCAAAAAATCGCAAGGTGCGCACCAGACAAATCCTTTATTTACAAGGCTTTAGGACGAAAAGTGCGTACCTAAGTGCGCACCCTTTTTAGAAGTCTGTCTGAGCTAGATCCACAGGTTTTTAAGACTTTTTCTATATCGCTATAAACTTCATTCATGTACTCGTCAGATGCTTGCCCTAAGCGTCCTTTACTTTGAAGTAAATCAAGAACTATTTTTGAATTTATCTTAGCAAGAAGTCTTAATTCATTAATTTTTTCCTCTATACGAGATTCTATTTTGCCACCTAAAAAACTCATGGATTTTATGGTTTCAAGAAAAGCTATAGCAAAAGAAAATAACGAAAAAGTTAGCCAAATTCTTACAAGAGCAGATGATGGTTCTGTTCAAGTTTAATTTCAATTGCGCTTCAAATTTGCCTTTTACTGATCTTTTGGTTATCTCAATCACATCTAAAAACTTATCCCCATAGTATATGGGGTTTACAACTACGGAACTTGGTTATGGTGGTTTAGATCAATGAAATCAGAAGTTCCGCACTGCGAAACTTAATTTTTTTACTCAGCTCTTTTTGAATAACTGCCGAACTTGAAAATAAGTAGTAAAAAAAAGGTTTGGCTCAACTTTGCAAAACTAAGTTCCGCATGAGTCTGCTAATCTTTGCCGAACTTTCGCAGATAAAGGAGTTGCAAACAATTTGTCATCACGAACCCTTGACTAATCTGAGTTTTGCAACTCTGAACCCTGATAAATAGAGAGTTCGGCTTTAAGTTCCGCAATTTGATTACTGGCAAAAAATTATTCATTTTCTTCTCCTCTTTCTTCATCTTCATAACTCCAAATCGCCTGATCATCATTGATTTCAATCGTATTTCCAGTGTTTGGACATTTAAAATGAGTCGGCAAAACTTCTTGTGGTGCGTCATCACCAAAAGGAAATTCCATCCCTTCAACACAAACGATGCCGAATTTTGAAGTTGAGATTGGAAGCTTAATATACAGCTCCCATAAACTAAAAATATCACCACCATCATTTTCAGCAAAATCAAACCATCTGCCTTGATTTTCCGCTTTAAGATCAACAACCAAACTTTTTCCTGCTTCTCCTTTGGTGCTACCTATTTGAAAATGCTGGTTTCTAACATGACCTTTAGGGAAAAGATAAAAGAGAGCATCCTCAACCGAGTTAAATAATTTCGTCCTGATCGCCTCTTTATCAATTTTTCTTGGCAGATCTCCCTGATTTTCTGCGCCATTAAAATCTAACATATTTCTCAAGAATTATCGGTAATTTTTAGGGAATTTCGCGCTATGTTTGATTTCTTGCGATTCCAGCCATTGATCAAACGAAGCTTTGGAATAAACTATGACTCTGCCAAATTTTGTTTTCGGTGGCACTCGGTTTTTTCTGTGACAATCTTCTACCATGAGTGTGGAAACGCTTTTCCCCAAAAATGCAGCCATTTCTTCTTCGCTATAATAGCTTGGTGGAGTGGTAATTTTAGTCATTATCTATCACCTCCTATTTTCTAAAATAAGATTGTGCTAACGCCCTGTAAACAAGGGGTTTTTGCTGGTTTTTTGTTTCGATTTTTTATTGTTGTTCTCACATAGTTTTTAAAAATGTGGGTAAAAGTTAGAAAATGGGGCGTATGAAAATCTGTATGGCTGGCGTATTAAAACCCGTATTAATTTGATTATACGCCTAGAAAAATCAGGTGCGATCGAGGGTATGAGAATGGTCTTGCAACGAGGTAAAGAAGGTAATCGTAGGTAATTTTAGGCAGTTACGATTGGAATTAAGGGAATATCAGAAGATTTCGATTAAAGATGAGAACAGCGCAAAAAACTTTTATTTCGCCCATAAAGGCTTAAGCAACATCAAGTAAGAGCCTAATCTAAAGATTACAAAGTGTATTCTGTGACACTGTTGTGACACAAAGAAAATGTGATTTTTTCTAAAGCTCGTGAGCCTTAGAAAGAAGTGGTCGGGGCGGAGAGATTCGAACTCCCGACCCTCTGGTCCCAAACCAGATGCGCTAGCCAGACTGC
>CANEUK010000069.1 GCA_947441695.1 Rickettsiales bacterium | reverse complement strand
CGGCTCGAAGACAACTCGCGCTCTCTTTTTAAAACGCTTCGTCGCTTTTCTTCGCCTTCGGCTCGAAGACAACTCGCGCTCTCTTTTTAAAACGCTTCGTCGCTTTTCTCGCGTGCCGCTCGAAGACAACTCGCGCCGGGGCGAAGGTCGCTTCGCTCTTCTTCGCCCGCTTAAGGCTAAAAATGTGCGTTTAGCACATTTTTTACGCCTTAAGCCCTGTAGATCCAAACCCAGAAGCGCCGCGGGCGGTTTCGTCTAAATCTTCAACTTCGGAAATTTGTGCTTGAACACAAGCGGCAATCACCATTTGGGCAATTCGCATGCCGCGCGTGATGGTAAAATCAACTTGCGAATGATTAATTAAAATGGCGCAAACTTCGCCGCGATAGTCTGAATCAATGGTTCCGGGGCTGTTTAAAACTGTGATTCCGTTTTTTAATGCCAATCCCGATCTTGGTCGCACTTGCGCTTCAAAACCTTTTTCTAGCGCAATGGCAATTCCGGTTTTTACTAATTTTATTTCGCCCGCTTTTAAAATTATTGGTTCATCAATTGCCGCCAATAAATCCATGCCCGCGCTGCCTGCGGTTTCATATTTTGGCAAAGGCAAATCTTTGCCATTTTCGAGTTTTTTGATTTTTAAAATTGTCATTGATTGATTGTTTTTTTAATAATTTTTTTTTGGGTTGATAAATTTGCTTTTGAAAAATAGAAAATGCGACTCATTTCTTAGTCAAAAAATTTCCCAAAAAAAATGTCCAAAAAAACTTCTGAAGAAAATTTTGCTGCAAAAGACGAAAGTCGTCGAAAGCTATTAACCGCAACCGCCTACGCCGCCGCCGGAATTGGCGCAGCTTGTGCTTTTTTACCTTTTATTGACAGCATGAATCCGTCAAAAGATGTTCAAGCTTTGGCGTCGGTTGAAGTTGATTTAGGCAACATAAAACTTGGCGAAGAAAAAAAAGTTATGTGGCGCGGAAAGCCTGTTTCGGTGCGTCGGCGCACCGCGCAAGAAATTGAAGAAGCCGCCAAAGTTGATTTGGCCGAACTTCGCGACCCACAAAAAGATTCTGACCGCGTAAAAGCTGGCAAAGAAGAATGGTTAATAACAATTGAAATTTGCACGCATTTAGGCTGCATTCCAATCGCCGGACAAGGCGAATATAAAGGCTGGTTTTGCCCGTGCCACGGTTCGCAATACGACACGTCGGCGCGCATTCGAAAAGGCCCCGCGCCCAAAAACTTAGAAATTCCACCTTACGAATTCTTGTCTGACACCAAAATTAAAATTGGTTAGATGGAAAATTATTCGCCAATTCAAACCTACATCAAACAAATTCAATCTCTAAACCCAAGCCACGCCAACGAAATTAGCTATCGCACTTTTTTAGAAAATTTATTTACCGAAATTAATCAAACTCAAGAATTCAAACTAAAAAACCTAAAAATCATTCACGAAGCTTCCGACAAAGAGCTTGATATTGAAGGCACGCCCGACTTTTTTATTTACGAAAATTACGACCAGCTTTTTCGCAGTTTGGTTGGATTTATCGAATGCAAAAAAATCTCTTACGATTTAGAAAAATTAATCGCTTCCGACCAAATCAAAAAATATTCCAAAACCTGCGAAAACATCATCATCACCAATTACAAAGAATTTATTTTGCTGCATAAAGGCGCGCAAAAATGCCGCGTAAAATTGCTTAATTGCGATTTAAGCGAAAACCAAAACCCCAACAACCAAGCCGATTTCGAGAATCTTTTGCGCGAGTTTTATGGCTTTTATCAAACTCAAATTATCAAAAATAAAAAGTCGCTGGTTTTGGCTTTGGCGCGACAAAGTTTTTATTATTCGGTGGTTTTGCGCGAATATGTTGAAAATTTGCAAAACCACGAGGGCGAAAATTTTCATCACAAATTTTCACAGCTTTTCAAAGAATTTGGGCAATCGGTTCAATATAGCTACCAACTCAACGACTTTTGCGACATCTATTCGCAAAGCCTAGTTTATGGTTTGCTTTTGGTCATGTTAGAATCGCAAAAAACTTTAAACGAAAATCCCGGCGAATATTTGCGCCAAATTCCAAATAATTATCGCCTGCTTAAAGAATTTTTAAAAAGCGGCTACGAAGAAGATTACATTCCAACCAACATCAAAGCAGCTTTGGCGCAAGTTGGCAAAAATTTAAATCTAATTAACATTGAAAGCGTTGAACAAGAATTTGCCAAAAACCAAGACGGAAAACAAAGCATCGCGGTTTATCTTTACGAAGATTTTTTGAAAAATTACGACAACCTAAAAAAAACCGAAAATCGCAAAGAAAATGGCGTTTATTACACGCCAAAAGAAGTTTCGCGATTCATCGTCAAAAGCGTTGAACACATCATCAAAGAAAAATTTGGCAAAGCCGACGGATTTTTGGCAAATGAGGTTAAAACCCTTGATTTTGCTTGCGGCACGGGCACTTTTTTGGAAGAAGTTTTTAATTTAATTGCCGACAAAAACGCCGATTCGCTGCAAAAAGCCAAAATCAAATCCAAAGTTTTAAACGACATTTACGGCTTTGAATTGCTTTATACGCCCTACATTGTTGCTCACACAATTTTGACCAAACATTTAAAAGATTGCGGCATAAATATTGAAGCCAAAAACAACGAAAATTTAGGCGTTTATTTAACCAACACGCTCGACATCGCGCAACACAGTATTAGCGGGCTTTTGCCGCAAATGAAAAAAGAGCACGAAAAATCAACCAAAATCAAAAACGACGAAAACATTTTAGCCATCATCGGCAACCCGCCTTATTTTAACGGCAAAAGCCAATCGATTTCGCCAATAATTGACGGGCTTTTAGACGATTACAAAAAAGGTTTGAACGAGAAAAAAATTAACCTCAACGACCTTTACATAAAATTTATCAAATTTGCCCAACATAAAATTGATCATTTCAACAAAGACAAACTCGGCGTGGTTGGAATTATCACTAATAACAGTTTTTTAGACGGAATAACCCACCGCAAAATGCGCCAAAGTTTGCTCGAAAGTTTTGATGAAATTTACGTGCTAAATCTTCACGGCAACGCCCGCAAAGGCGAAAGCGACAAAAACATTTTTGACATTATGGTTGGCGTTAGCATTTGCTTTTTTATCAAACTTGCCAAACCCCAAAAAACCAAAGAAGTTTTTTATTTTTCGAGCTTAGAAAATGGCTTAATTTCGCGCGCCCAAAAGCTAGAATTTTTAGCTAATAAAACTTTATCAGAAATTTCTTGGACAAAGCTAAAACCGCAAGAAAGCAAAAATTTTTGGTTCATCAAAAAAGATTTTGGCTTTGAAAAAGAATATGAAAAATTTTGGAAGTTGAATAAGATTTTTAACAAATTTAGCAGCGGTAACAAAACAGAGCGCGATGAAATAACCATTCACTACACAAAATCTCGGTTAGATGAAGTTTTGAATGATTTTAAAAAACTAAGCGAAGAACAAATTGCTAAAAAATATTCAGTTAAAGACTCAAGAGATTGGAAAATTCTTTACGCTAAAGAAGATATAAAAAACAACTTTGAAGAAAATTTTTATAGAAAATTATCTTACAGACCTTTTGACAAACGAATCACTTTTTTTACTGGTAAATCTCGAGGTTTTATAGGAACTCCGAGCAAAATTGGTAAAAAAATTATGGAAAACGAATCTATTTTTTTAGGATTCACCAAAAATTTTTCCAAGGCTTATTACAACAATTTCATGATCTCTGATTCTTTGACCGACATCCATTTTAACAGCGATCAAAGTTATCTAGCGCCACTTTATCTTTACGAAGAAGAATCAAAAAAAGACGATCACGCACCACAATTTTTTGCCAATAAACAAACCCAAAAAAACCGCAAATTTCACCGCGCAATTTAGCCAGTTTTTGGCGGAATTAAATTTTGAAGCCACGCCAGAATCAGTTTTGGCTTATATTTACGCCGTTTTGCATTGCGGCATTTATCGCGCCAAATATTTAGAATTTTTAAAAAGCGATTTTCCGGCAATTCCCTTTTGCAAAAATTCGCAAACCTTTTTTGCTTACGCCGCTTTGGGGCAAAAATTAATCGATTTGCATTTGCTAAAAAACTTGCCCAATGATCCAAATTTAAAGGTTAATTTTGTTGAGGGTTTGGGCGAATTTATGATTGCAAAAATTACGCCGCCAAGCGCAACTTCAAACTTGCTAATTTTGCAAACTAGCCAAAATCAAATTATTGAATTTAGCGGGGTTGACAAAACAACTTACGACCTTGAAATTGGCTCTTACAAACCAATTGATAAATGGCTGAAATATCGCATTAACGACCAAGTTTTATTGGATTTAGAAGATATTTCTCACCTAAAAAACATGATTATTTCGCTTAAAAACACCGCAGCTTTAATGGCGGAAATTAAGGGTTTGAATGCGGGTTATACTAAATCAAATTCGACTTAAGTCGAATTTGGCAAACATTGAATTGCTACGCACGAAATAAATTCGTGCATCCGCAATAGATTTTGGTTTTTATGAAAATCGACTTCTTCAATTGAGTTTTAAGCGTAAACTCCCTCTTTTTAGAAAGGGAGTTGGATTGAGTTTTAGGCGTAAACTCCCTCTCCCCTTGCGGGAGAGGGCGGGGTGAGGGGTTTATTTGGTATATACTCAAACTCAATTGAAGAAGCCGATATTTTTAAAAATAAAAAATGTTGCGGATGCGCCAATTCACTTGGCGCGGAGCAATTCAAAACTACCCAAATTCAAGCGAAGTTTGAATTTGATTAAGTATAAAAACTACCCAAATTCAAACGAAGTTTGAATTTGATTAAAACCAACTCGAACAAAACAAAAAAATGTCAAATCACTTACAAAACGATCTCGAAAAAAGCCTTACCGAAAAATCAAAAGTTGCCAAATGGATCAACGAGCGGCTGCCAATTGTTGGAATGCTTGAAAATGTTTTGCTCAAACATCCTTATCCAAAAAATTTAAGTTATTGGTGGAGTTTTGGCTCGATTGCCGGAATTGCGCTGGTCATTCAAATTTTGAGCGGGCTTTTTTTGTCGATGCATTACGTGGCAAACACGCAACTAGCTTTTGATTCGGTTGAACACATCATGCGCGACGTGCGCTACGGCTGGTTAATTCGATATATTCACGCAGTTGGCGCGTCGATGTTTTTTGTGGCACTTTATGCGCATATTACTCGCGGGCTTTATTATGGCTCTTACAAAGCGCCGCGCGAGCTTTTATGGTGGATTGGAATTGTGATTTTTTTGTTGACTATGGCAACCGCCTTTATGGGCTACGTTTTGCCTTGGGGACAAATGAGTTTTTGGGGCGCAACGGTTATTACCAATTTATTTTCGGCAATTCCCGTGGTTGGCGAATCAATTGTTAATTGGCTTTGGGGCGGTTATTCGGTTGATAATCCAACCCTAAATCGCTTTTTTTCGCTGCATTTTTTAATGCCATTTTTGATTGTTGGCGTGGTTTTAATTCACCTTGTTTCGCTTCATACCGTTGGTTCAAACAACCCAACCGGCGTTGAAATAAAAACCAAAAAAGACATCATTCCGTTTCACCCATATTTTACCATCAAAGATATGGTTGGTTTTGTGGCTTTCTTTTTGATTTTTGGCTATTTTTTGTTTTTCTATCCTAATTCTTTAGGACATCCCGACAATTACATTCCCGCCAATCCAATGGTCACGCCCGCTCACATTGTGCCTGAATGGTATTTTTTGCCGTTTTATGCAATTTTGCGCGCCGTTCCCGACAAACTTGGCGGCGTTTTGATGATGTTTGGCGCAATTGCGTTGCTTTTTGCTTTGCCGTTTTTAGATCGCAGCCCCGTTAGATCTGGTGCTTATCGCCCAATTTTCAAAAAAGTTTTTTATGTTTTTGTAATTAACTTTTTCTTTTTAGGCTGGCTTGGAAAAGCTCCCGCAGAAGGTTGGTATATTTGGGCTTCGCGAATTTCAACTTTTTATTATTACGCTTATTTTTTGGTGATTTTGCCAAATCTGCCCAAATTTGAAAAAACTTTGCCTTTGCCCGAATCAATCGACGAAGAGTTTAAAAAGTCTCATGATTAACGCTCAAAAACTTTACGATCTTTTAGAGCAAATTCCGAAAGGCAAAATTACTACTTACAAAGAAATTGCCAAAAAGCTTGAAACCAAAGGCTATCGAGCAATTGGGCAAATTGTTGGAGCCAATCCAAACGCACCAAAAGTTCCGTGCCACCGCGTGGTTAAATTTGATGGCGCACTTGGCGGATATGCTTTTGGAATTGATAAAAAAATTGAAATTTTAAAGTCAGAAAGCGTGCAAATTTTTGACGGAAAAGTTGTCGATTTTATAAAAAAACTGCACAAATTTTAATTCACGAAAATATACCAAAGCTACTTCAAACTCGAACAAAATTTGCTTATGAAATATGGGTTCCCCACAAGCGTGGGGCGCGACAAGTGTCGCGAGAAAAAAATTGGATATACCGAAGTTCAAAGAACTTTGGTATCTACGGCGATTCGCTTTTTTAAAAAGATCAAACTCAAATAATGAAAAAACTTTTTTTACTTTTGCTTTTATTGCCAACTTTAAGTTTTGCCAACGAAGCGCACGACAACAATCCGCTTGCCACCAACGCACTTCATCCCAAACAAATGAAATGGGAATTTGACAGCTTTTTTGGTCGTTTTGATCGAGCCAGCGCGCAACGCGGTTATCAAGTCTACAAAGAAGTTTGTTCGGCTTGCCACAGTCTAAAACGCGTGGCTTATCGAAATTTAGCCGAAATTGGTTTTGGTGAAGAAGAAATAAAACAAATTGCCAAAGAATATTTGGTTGTTGACGGCCCCAACGACGAAGGCGAAATGTTCGAGCGCGAAGCTTTACCATCCGACAAATTTTCTGGACCTTACGCCAACGAACAAGCGGCACGCGCGGCAAATGGTGGCGCGCTTCCGCCAGATTTATCTTTAATTGTTAAGGCTCGCCACGACGGGCCAAATTATGTTTATTCGTTAATTACAGGTTTTGTTGACGCGCCCGAAGAATTTCCGCTGGCGGCGGGCAAAAATTACAATCCATATTTCGAAGGTCGCCAAATTTCAATGGCGGCTCCTTTGGTTGAAGATGGTCAAGTTGAATATCGCGACGGAACTTACGCCACCAAAGAACAAATGGCAATTGACGTTGTCAACTTTTTACAATTTGCGGCCGAACCCGAAATGGAAGCGCGCAAAAAAATGGGATTGCGCACCATGATTTTCTTGGGCATTTTGTTCTTAATCTTGATTGCCGCCAAAAAAGCGGTTTGGAAAAAAGTTAAATAAAAAATTTAAAAATATGACCTTCAAATTCAGTGACGAAAACCAAAAAGAAATCGATAAAATTTTAGCCAAATAT
>CANEUK010000068.1 GCA_947441695.1 Rickettsiales bacterium | reverse complement strand
TTAAATTTATTTGATTCCAGATTTTGGCATATTTTAAGCGCTTTTTTAATAAAATTATGAGGAATATCTGGATATATTTCGAATAATTTTATTAAAAAATAAGCCAAAATAGGACTAAATATGGAATCAAATAAATTTAAAGACAGGCTAAGTCTAAGAAAATTTTTCAAGAATTAAAATTAGAGCTAGCAACCTCGAGTAGAACCAGAGATTGCTAGCTAATTCTTTGCAAAAAAAGATGATGCGGTAATTTAAAAAAGAAGATTTTTAAAGCAGCTTTTATTTGCTATTTTTTATCGTCTTTCACTTCTTCATATTCAGCGTCAACCACCTTTTCAGAAGAAGAATTATCCGAAGATTGAGAATCATTGGTTTGAGCTCCAGCAGAAGCTTGGTTAGCTTTGTAAATTGCCTCGCCTAATTTCATAGAATTTTGCACCAAACTTTCGGTAGCAGACTTTAATTCAGATGGGCTTGCGTCAGATTTAGATAATAAATCTTTTACTTTTTGCACTTCGGCTTCAATTGCAGCTTTTGTTTCGCCGTCAACTTTATCTCCGTGTTCTTTTAAAGATTTTTCAGTTTCATAAACTGCTGAATCTGCTTGGTTTTTGGCTTCAACAAATTCTTTTTTGGCTTTATCGGCTTCGGCATTGGCTTCGGCGTCTTGAACCATTTTTTTAATTTCTTCATCAGACAATCCACCAGAAGATTGAATTCTGATTTGTTGTTCTTTGTTAGTTGCTTTGTCTTTGGCCGAAACTTTAACCACGCCATTGGCGTCAATGTCAAAAATTACTTCAATTTGTGGCATACCGCGTGGTGCTGGCGCAATTCCTTCTAGGTTGAACTCGCCAAGCAATTTATTGTGAATGGCAATTTCACGTTCGCCTTGAAAAACTTTAATAGTAACTGCCGTTTGATTGTCGGCCGCAGTTGAGAAAACTTGGCTTTTATTGGTTGGAATTGTGGTATTGCGATCAATCAAGCGAGTGAAAACGCCGCCTGCGGTTTCAATTCCAAGAGAAAGCGGAGTAACATCTAAAAGCAAAACGTCTTTAACGTCGCCTTGCAAAACTGCCGCTTGAATTGCCGCGCCAATTGCAACGACTTCATCTGGGTTAACGCCTTTATTTGGTTCTTTACCAAAAAGTTTTTTAACTGCTTCAACAACTTTTGGCATTCGAGTCATACCGCCAACCAAAATCACTTCATTAATTTCAGAAGCTTTTAAACCAGCGTCTTGCAAAGCATTTTCGCAAGGCTTCATGGTTCTTTGAATTAGGTCTTCAACTAATTGTTCAAGCTTGGCGCGACTTAGTTTTACGTTTAAATGTTTTGGACCGGTTGCATCGGCGGTTATGTAGGGAAGGTTGATTTCGGTTTCTGATAAAGTTGAAAGTTCAATTTTAGCTTTTTCGGCCGCTTCTTTTAAACGTTGCAACGCCATTGGATCTTTAGATAAATCAACGCCTTGTTCTTTTTTGAATTCGTCTGTCAAAAATTTTAAAATACGCATGTCAAAATCTTCGCCGCCCAAAAAGGTGTCGCCGTTGGTTGATTTTACTTCAAACACGCCATCACCAATTTCGAGAATTGACACGTCAAAAGTGCCGCCGCCCAAATCATAAACTGCAATTGTTTGATTACCTTTTTTGTCAAAACCATAAGCCAAAGCTGCGGCAGTTGGTTCGTTTATGATACGCAAAACCTCTAAACCAGCAATTTTACCAGCATCTTTTGTGGCTTGGCGTTGTGAGTCGTTAAAATAAGCTGGAACGGTAATTACGGCTTTTTCAACTTTTTCGCCCAAATAACTTTCGGCGGTTTCTTTCATTTTCATCAAAACAAAAGCCGAAATTTGACTTGGAGAAAATTTTTCTCCTTTAACTTCAACCCAAGCGTCACCATTGTTTGAAGGAACAATTTTAAAAGGAACAAGTTCTTGATCTTTTTTGGTAGTTGGGTCTTCAAATCTGCGACCGATTAGTCTTTTAATGCCAAAAATTGTGTTTTGTGGATTAGTAACCGCTTGGCGTTTGGCCGAAGCACCAACCGCTTTTTCGCCACTTGCCAAAAAGCCAATGATTGATGGCGTGGTTCTAACGCCTTCCGAGTTTTCAATTACTTTTGTATTTCCGCCTTCCATGATTGAAACGCAAGAATTTGTGGTTCCAAGGTCAATACCAATTACTTTGCTCATATAAATTATTTTTTAAGGTTGATAAATAAACGGCAATTTTTTGATTGAGTTTATTTGTTTTTAAGTTTTTGTTGAAGAAAAAATGAAGCTTCAATTCAATAAAATCAAAGCTTTGCGGGTGAAAATTTATCTTTCATGCTAAAAGACTTAAGAACGCAGTTTTCTAATTACAAGATCTTGAATTGAGTTTGAGCATAATTTGTTCTTGAGAAAAAAATTACGATAAAAAAACTGCGCGCTCTTTCAAAAAATCTATTCGCAAATAAAAAATGTTAATCGTCCAAAAATTTGGTGGCACTTCGGTTGGCGATATTGTTCGCATTAAAAATGTTGCCAAAAAAGTAAAATTTGAACTCGAGCGCAAAAATAAAGTTATTGTGGTGGTTTCGGCAATGTCGGGCGTTACTAATCAATTGGTTGATTATTCAAATCAGGTTTCATCTTTAATGTCGGATGAAAGTTTGGCAGAATATGATTCAATTGTTGCAACCGGAGAACAAATTACTTCGGGGCTTTTGGCTCTTGAGTTGCAATCAATCGGCTACAAAGCGCGATCATTTGCGGGTTGGCAAATTCCAATCAAAACTGACGAAATTCATAGCAAAGCGCGCATCGATGAAATTGACGGCGAGTTTTTGCTTAAAAATTTAGAAGAATTTGATGTAATTGTAGTTGCTGGTTTTCAAGGAATTAATCAAAAAACCAATCGTATTTCAACCTTGGGGCGCGGCGGTTCAGACACTTCGGCAGTTGCAATTGCGGCGGCAGTAAAAGCTGATTTATGCGATATTTATACTGACGTAAATGGAGTTTATACAACCGATCCACGTATTACCGAAAAGGCGCGCAAACTTAAAAAGGTAACTTACGAAGAAATGCTAGAAATGGCTTATAGCGGCTCAAAAGTTTTGCAAACCCGCTCGGTTGCAATGGCAATGGCACATAATGTTCGAGTGCGAGTTTTATCAACTTTCGAAGAAATCACCGATTCTTCGGGAACAATTTTAGTAAATAATAACGAGGAAATTATGGAAAGGCGCGTTATCACAGGAATTAGCTATAGCAAAAACGAAGTTCACATCACTTTATCTCAAATGCCAGATCATCCCGGGCTTTCGGCCGCAATCTTTGGTGCTTTGGCTGCCAAAGAAGTTAATGTTGATATGATTGTGCAAAATATTAGCGCGGATGGAAAATTTGTTGATATCACTTTTACCGCTGGCAAAGAAGAATTAGAGCGCGCCAAGGCTGCTATTGAAAGCGTGAAAGACCAAGTAAAATATTCTAAACTAAAAATTGACGACAATATTGCCAAAATTTCTGTCATTGGCGTGGGCATGATTAGCCATTCTGGCGTTGCGCATACAATGTTTAAAACTTTGGCCGATAAAGGAATTAACCTGCTTTTAATTTCTACTTCAGAAATCAAAATTTCAGTTTTGATTTCCAAAGAATATGGCGAACTTGCGGTGCGTGTTTTGCACGATGCTTATGGGCTTTCGCAATCAATTTAACGACATTTAAAAATGCAAAATCAACCTAACGCGCAAAATCAAATAAACCAAGCGCGACCAAGTTTTTTTTCTATAATAATAAGTGGTTTTTTTGGGCTTTTTCAAAGAAACCAAAATAATGCAAAAGTATATCTAATTGAAGAAGTATCAAACAATGAAAGTGACGGATTAGAAGAGGTTAAAAAAATGCTGAATGGAATGTTTGATAGCAACGGAGATGATTGGAAAAAAGGTATTGGTAAAAATTTAGACCACAAAGAATTAGTAATAGAAAATATCGAAGAATTGAGGGTAGAAAATATCGAACCAAGTCCAAGAGCAACTCCAGAACAAGCCTCAAAACTGCAAAAAGATGATCAGAAATCAAACAACGTCGTTCGTTAAAATTTTTAAAATTTTTTCATCAATTTTGAGCAAAAAATTTCCGTCTATATCAAAATTTTCAAAAATTCCTTCAAGCTCTTCTTCGTTGATTTTAACGCTAATTTTTTCACCCAAACGATAAGCTTTTTCAAGCCAAATTTTGCGTATGTTTTCAAAGCCAAAATCAAGCCAATTTTGGTAAATTTTTTCAAACTCGTTAAGAAAATTTTTTAATAAAGTTTCAGAAGAAATTTCTATGCCAAAATCTTTCAAGCTTGCCGCAGGAAAAATGGTATTTTCTGGCTTTGAATTAATATTTACGCCAATTCCCAAAATCACAAATTCGCAATTTTGGTGAGAAATTTTGCTTTCAAGCAAAATTCCGGCAACTTTTTTTTGTTCAATCAAAAGGTCGTTTGGCCATTTATTTTGAACTAAATTTTTGGTAAGTTTTTGAGTTGCCAATCTTAAAGCCACAATTGCCACAAAAGAAATTTGCCAAATTTTTGGCACCAAAATTTTTGGTTGTAAAACAAGCGAAAAATAAAGATTGCCAATTGGTGAAATCCAATTGCGATTTTGGCGTCCGCGCCCTTGATTTTGTTGGTGAGACATAATTATTTCGCCATGAAAAATTTGGCGCAAATCTGCTAACTCAAAAGCGTAAGAATTGGTGCTATTTAGGCTTTCAAATTGGTGAATGATAAAATTTTTGTGAGTGAAATTTTTCATCTGATAAAAACCAAGTTCATTTCATCTGACAAACTTTTTTCAAAGCGATAATTTTCTTGGCAAAATTCTTTTAAGTTTTGCGGATTGGTGATTTTATTTTTTATAGCAAAATTAGTCATAAGCCCGCGCGCTTTCTTGGAGCTGATTCCAACAATTTTTAGAGCATTTCCTTTTTGTTCTTTAAAAAAAATATT
Organism: Rickettsiales bacterium; assembly: GCA_947441695.1. Classification (GTDB taxonomy): domain Bacteria; phylum Pseudomonadota; class Alphaproteobacteria; order Rickettsiales; family UBA1997; genus UBA2645. Next base: position 2,465 of record CANEUK010000068.1, on the reverse strand, counting down.
AATTACTTTTCCAAGAATAATTTTGGGATTTATCACGCTAAAATATTCTTCCGAAGCCAAATTAATAATATGTTTTGCGCCAGAATCTTTGATTTCTTGGTTATTAAGTTCTTCGTTTAAATAATTTGAAACTTTATCGCCCCAAAATTGATAAAGATTTTTAAGGTTTAAATCTTGAAAAATTTTAAATTTTTTCAAATCAGTTCCCATTTCTAAGCGATAAGGCTGAATCAAATCCAGAGGTTTCAAAACTCCATAAAAGCCCGATAAAATTCGCACAGTTTTTTGGGCAAAATCAAAATCTTTTTTAGTAAAATTTTCCTTATTAATTCCGGCGTAAACATCGCCGTCAAAAGCCAATAAAGACTGACGTGAATTTTTTAGATTATATTTATTTTCAAAATTCTGAAATCGGGCAAAATTCAATTCAGCCAGTTTTTTGCTGATTCCCATTAATTTTTCGAGATCAGAAATGGAGAATTTTTTTAACTCAAAAGCCAGCTTTTGCGTTTCTTTTGCGAAGTGCGGAATTGTAAAATTCTCTACATCAAACTTTGTCTCGTAATCCAATGATTTAGCTGGCGAAATAACTATTAACATATGATTCGTTGCTTTTAAAATTACCTAAGAATTAAATTGATTAAGATAAAAATTTCCTTTCAAAACTATCAATTCTAGCTTTTAAAAATGACACAAGAATTACCTTTAATGCGCAAAGCAACCGCTGTTTGGCTTGTTGAAAACACGTCGCTAACTTTTGTTCAAATTGCCAACTTTTGCGGGTTGCACGAACTAGAAATTCAAGGAATTGCCGATGGCGACGTTGCTTCTGGAATTGTTGGGCAAAACCCGATTATTTCTGGTCAATTAACTCGTGAAGAAATTACTAGATGCGAAAAAGACCAAAAAAGCTCTTTAGTTTTAAATCAAAATGCCGCCAGCCTAATTAAATCTTCGGAAAAAGTTTCTGGCAAATACACGCCAATTGCGCGCCGCCAAGATAAACCAGATGGAATTTATTACTTGCTAAAATATTTTCCCGAAATTTCTAACTCCCAAATTAAAAAACTAATTGGCACAACCGATAAAATGATTGATTCAATCAGAACTCGCAGCCATTGGAATATAAAAGCCATCAAGCCACGCGATTTGGTGCTTCTTGGTTTGTGCAGCCAATCACAATTTAACGAAATAGTTTCGCAAATTAAATCTAGCGTTAAGTCTGACGAAAAAAATTCTGACGAAGAATCGGTCGAAAAATCCCCTAAAAAACGCAAATCATCAAAAAAAGAATGACATTAAAAATTGGTCAAACTGCCCCAAATTTTACCGCCAAAAGCGACGAGGGTTCTGAAATTAGCCTGTTAGATTTAAAGGGCAAAAACGTTGTCTTATATTTTTATCCAAAAGACGACACGCCAGGATGCACCATAGAGGCTCAAGATTTTACAAAAAAAATTAAAGAATTTGATAATCTCGATTGCGTTGTTTTAGGCGTTTCAAAAGACAATTTGGCAAGTCATTGTAAATTTATCGAAAAGTATAATTTAGCCTTCAATTTATTGGTTGACGAAGATACCGAAATTTGCAAAAAATATAACGTCCTTAAAGAAAAATCGATGTTTGGCAAAAAATATATCGGAATCGATCGAACCACTTTTTTGATTAACAAAATGGGCAAAATTGCCGCAATTTGGAACTCGGTAAAAGTTAGCGGTCACGTTGACGAGGTTTTAAAAGAATTAGCCAAAAACCCAGATCTTGTCAGATAATTTTTAACGCTTCTTTAAGAGTTCAAATCAAAATCTTTTTTTACTCGATCAAATTCGACTTTCAAAAAAAGTGAGTAAATTTTAGTTACCTCATCTGCAACAACTTCTTGTTCTTAAAAATCAACTTCTTTAGCCATTTTGGCACAGGCTTATTCGAATTTCTTGCGCGCTTGTTGGCGAATAGCAAAGTAAATTTTGTAGTAAATTCAATCAACTTGGTTGCATAAAATTAGCCTTATTTTACTTTTTTTAACTAATAAAAAAGCTTATGAAATCAAATAATTCTTCCGAAAACAATCAATCTTCTAGCCAACAAAATCAAACTTCCAATCCATCTAAAGAGCAATCGAGCTTATACAAATCTTTGTCTCTTATGCAAACAATGGGAAAACTTGGAGGAAATAGATTAGAACTGGCGCTAAACTGGATTGAAACAAATAACTCTCTTGATGATTTAGCTTTTGCTACCAAGAGATTTAAAACCGAATCAAAGCAACAAGAGTTAGTTAAAAAGTGGCTTTCTTTAAGCAACTTAAATTCTTCAGATCTTTTTCAAAACTTAAAAAACTCAACAATTGAAAATTCTTTAAAATCAGAAATTGCAGTCGCTTTTCTTGCAGTAGAAAAGTTAGAAATCTCTTGGCCTGATAAAGAAATGACTTCAGAAGACCTCAAAAACACCCTTCCTTTTAT
>CANEUK010000067.1 GCA_947441695.1 Rickettsiales bacterium | reverse complement strand
TGTTTGGAGCTTTGGCGGGCATGAAATTACCAGCCATTCTTTTGATTAATGAAAAATATAAATCTACGCAGCGGCTTGCCGTAAATAGTGCTTTTTCAAGATTTAGCTTAACTGGAAATATTTGTGGGCTTTTTGCTACGGGTTTTTTGATGAAAATTTTTGGGTCACAAGGTTTGTGGATTTCGTTAATTGCAATTTTAACCTCGTTTTTATTTTTCTGTGCTTTTAACTACGCTAAAAAAATCGCTAAAAAAGAACTTAAGCTGCAAGATTTCTCAATTTTTTACAAAAAACCAAATGAACCAATCAACTAATTTTAAATGTATTTTTACCAAATTTTTAAAAAAAATCTTACTTCCAAATAAAAACCCAAAAATTGCCTGTCTAAATTTGCACGGCGTAATTGGCGCAGACTCGAAATTTTCTGCTGGCCTTAATTTTGAAAATATTTCGCCGCTTTTAAAACGAGCTTTCGAAACCAAAAACGCCAAAGCGGTTGCTCTTAGTATAAATTCTCCGGGCGGTTCGCCAGTTCAATCGGAATTAATTTATAATTATATTCGTGAATTATCCGAAGAAAAAAAAATTCCCGTTTTTACTTTTGCCCAAGATGTTGCGGCTTCTGGCGGATATTGGCTGCTTTTGGCGGGCGACGAAATTTATGCTCATAATTCTTCAATTGTTGGTTCAATTGGCGTGATTTTTTCGGGATTTGGTTTTGTTAAATTAATCAAAAAAATTGGCATTAATCGCCGCGTTTATACCGAAGGCAAAAACAAAGCCATTCTCGACCCTTTTTTGCCCGAACAAGAAGAGAATGTCGAAATTCTAAAAAACTGCCAACGCGACATTTTTGAAGGCTTCAAAGAACTAGTAAAATCAAGACGTAACAACAAATTAAAAGATTTAGACGAAAACCTATTTACGGGCGCATTTTGGTCGGGCAAAAAAGCGGTTGAACTTGGTTTGGTTGATTTGGTTGCCAATTTGCGCAGCAAAATGAAAGAAAAATTTGGCGATAAAATTGAATTTGTCGAAATCAAATCCAAAAAAAGTTTTTTAAAAAGTTTTTTTTCCAAAAAGTCAGATTTAGCTCAAAGCCTAATTTCAAAAGCCGAAGAGCGTTTAAGTTTTGCTAAATTTGGTTTGTAAAATAATATTTTATATTAGTTTATAATATATTATATTAGTTTATACTTAATCAAATTCAAACTTTGCTTGAACTCAGGTAGTTTTGAATTGCTACGCGTCAAGTGAACTGGCGCATCCGCAATATTTTTTATTTTTAAAAAGATCGGCTTCTTAAATTGAGTTTGGGTATATATTAGTTGGCAGATTATCACTGCTTTCAAATTTATTTCTGAAAAAAAATTAAATGGTTGATTCTATTTTGTTGGGTAATTTATCATTACTTCTTTCTAAAAAGAACAATGACAAATTATAATTTATGACCAAAGAAATTAAAACCACCAAACAATCAGAATGGGCTATTAATCTTCCTTTTTTTAAAGCGAGATCGTCTGAGCTAACAAGAACTCGCTCATTCGATAAAAATCTCGACAAGAAAGATAAGAGTTACAATGTTAATTTGCTAAAATTTTTATTTAATACTCTGTTGTTTTTTTATAATTTTTTAATCTCTAAATAATTGAAGATATCAATTTTGATAAAAACCAAAAATATGTTACGGATGCTTTGATTTAATATGTGCGTTGCAATTCAAAACTACCCAAATTTAAGCAAAGCTTTAATTTTATTGAGCGTAAATTAAATAAATTATTTATTTTAATCATGAAAGACTTGTTAAACTTAGAAAAAAAACTTAGCCTAGATTTAGAAGCTGTTAGAAAATCAATAGATTTATTAGGCAAAAATGATTTTTCAAAAACTGAAAATTATAATTCTTCAAACAATAAATCATCAGATTCTGTTGAATTTAAGAATGATCCTCGCGAGTTAGCTGACGTAGCAGAAAAATATTTTAATTCTGTTGATAATAAACCAAGCACAACAAGAGAAGTAAAAAAATTTTTAGAAAAAGAAGGAGCTAAAATAGAAGGAATAAACAAAGGATCCGCCTTGGGATCGGCTTTAAGAGGGGATAAAAGATTTATCTTTGAAAAGGAAAACAAACTTTGGTCTTTAAAAAAGTAATATCGGTCTTTAAAAAAAATAATAAAATCAATAATCTGATTATAAAAATATAATTACAAATTTAGTTATTTAATTAAATCTTAGAAATTAAAAAATTAATCAATTCTTTTAATGGCAAAAATTAATCAAAAATTTCGCCTCGATTGGAATTTTCATTCAAAAAAATTGCGTTTTTTCTCAATCAATTAATTCAAAACTCTTAACAACTTTTAACCAAACTAAATTATGACCTTTTTTTCTTCTGACCTAAAAAATTCTGACCCCGAAATTGCCAAATCAATTTCTCACGAACTTGATCGTCAGAAATATCAAATCGAATTAATTGCTTCTGAAAATATCGTAAGCCGCGCCGTTCTTGAGGCGCAAGGTTCGGTTTTTACCAATAAATACGCCGAAGGTTATCCGCATAAACGCTATTATGGTGGCTGTGAATTTTCTGATGAAGTTGAACAAGCCGCAATTGACAGGCTTTGCCAGCTTTTCGGCGCCAAATTTGCCAATGTTCAACCTCATTCTGGCGCCAGTGCAAATTTGGCGGTTTATTTAGCGCTTCTTCAGCCCAATGACACAATTTTGGGAATGTCTCTCGCCGCTGGCGGACATTTAACTCACGGCGCGCAACGCACAATTTCGGGCATGTGGTTAAAATCGGTGCAATATGGAATTCGCTTAGATGATGGTTTGATTGATTATGATCAAATGGAAAGTTTGGCGCGCGAACATAAGCCAAAATTGATTATTGCCGGAATTTCTTCTTACCCAAGAATTGTTGATTGGTCGCGTTTCAGAAAAATCGCCGACGAAATTGGCGCAATTTTAATGGTTGATATGGCTCACATTGCTGGTTTGGTTGCTGCTGGAATTTATCCAAATCCGGTTGGCGTTGCCGACATTGTAACTTCGACAACTCACAAAACTTTGCGCGGGCCGCGCGGAGGCGTGATTTTGACCAATAACGAAGAATTGGCAAAAAAAATTAATTCTGCCGTTTTTCCTGGATTACAAGGCGGCCCTTTAATGCATGTGATTGCGGCAAAAGCGGTTGCATTTGCTGAAGCTTTGCGCCCAGAATTTAAAGATTACGCCAAACAAATTGTAAAAAACGCACAAGTTTTAGCTGAAGTTTTAATCAAACGCGGTCTAAAAATCACCACTGGCGGAACTGATTGTCACTTGATGGTTGTTGATTTAACGCCACTTGAAACTTTAACCGGAAAAGAAGCAGAAAAAGTTTTGGAACGCGCTGGTTTAACCTGCAATAAAAATGCCATTCCAAATGATCCAAGAAGCCCATTCGTAACTTCTGGACTTCGTTTTGGAACAGCAGCTGGAACCACTCGCGGCTTTAAAGAAAAAGAATTTGAAAAAATTGGCAACTTAATTGCCGATATTCTTGAAGGATTTGTTAAAAATGGTGCCGAAGGAAATTTAGAAGTTGAAAAAAGAGTTAAAGACCAAGTTGCAACTTTGTGCCAAGAATTTCCGATTTATTAACGCCGCAATTTAAAAGCGCGTAAAAATATCTAAAAAAAAGAGTTTGATTAAACGCAAATGAGGTAAAAAATGTCACAAAAAATTAAACTAGTTTCAAGCCGCTTTTCTCCTTATGTTCACCGTGTTGAAATGGTGTTGATTGAAAAAAATATTCCTTACGAAAAACAAGAAGTTGATTTGTCTGATAGACCTGAATGGTTTGTTAAAGACGCGCCTTTGGGAAAAGTTCCTTTGCTTTATGTTGACGACAAAACTCTTTTTGAATCAATTGTAATTTGCGAATATCTTGAAGAAGCTTTTTTGCAAAATCCGCTACATCCAAAAGATTCTTACCAAAAAGCTTGGCATCGTTCTTGGATGGAGTTTAGCAACGGAATTTTAAGTGGAACTTTTGGCATGATTTTTGCTCAAAACCAAGAGCATTTTGACATTAAAAAAGCCGAAGTAGTTTCGCGTTTAGCTGCTTTAGAAAAACATTTAAATGCAGCTCCTTATTTTGACGGTGAAAAATTTTCGCTGGTTGATGTTTGTATGGCTTCGGCCTTTAAGCCGCTAACTTTTATTGACGCTAAATTCACTTTAGAGATTTTTGATTTGTATAAAAACGTTGCTACTTACGTTGAAAACGTTGTGGCGCGCGGCTCTTTATACAAATCTTTGCCAAGCGATTACCAAGAATTTTTTAAATCTTTTTTAGAAAGAAAAAAATCTCACTTACTCACCATGAATTTTAGCCTATAATTTTAATGAAAATTTCTAACACCAAACTCAAAATCAAAAAAGGCTCTGAAACCAGAATTATCAAAGGTTCGCCGTGGATTTTTTCTAACGAAATTGAAAATTTTGCGGCACTAAAAAGCTTGTCAAAAGGCACTTTGGTTGAAGTTGAGATTTTTGCTAAAAATTCTTTTGCTTTGGCTTATTTTAACCCTCAAAGCCTAATTTCGGCGCGCATTTTAACTTACGATTTAAAACAAAAAATTGATGAAACTTTTTTTGTTGAAAAAATTTCTGCCGCATTGGTTTTGCGTCAAAAGTTTTTTGATAAACCGTTTTTTCGCTTAGTTCATTCTGAAGCCGATTTTTTGCCCGGACTTGTAATTGATTGCTTTGGTGAAGTTTTGGTTTGTCAAATTTCAACCGCCGGAATAGAAAATTTATCGCCATTTTTGGTTGCGGCTTTGACAAAAATTTTTCCAACCAAGGCAATTATTTTTAGAAACGACATCGAAGTTAGACAGCTTGAAGGCCTAGAAATAGAGGTAAAAATCATCAAGGGCAAAGTTGAAGACGAGTTAGAAATTATCGAAAATGATTTGAAATTTTTAATTGACGCAAAAACTGGGCAAAAAACTGGCTGGTTTTTTGATCAACGAAAAAACCGCGAATTTATCGGTCAATTTTCAAAAAATGCTGAAGTTCTTGACGCCTTTTGTTATTTGGGCGGATTTGGCTTAAACGCATTAAAAAATGGTGCTAAATCAGTAACTTTTATTGATTCGTCAAAAGAGGCTTTAGTTGGTTTAAAAAAGAATATCGCGCTGAATAATTTTTCACAAAATTGTGAAATAATTTGCGCTAAAATTTTTGAAACTTTAGAAAATGCTGAATTTCAAAAAAAGCGTTTTGATATTGTGGTTCTTGATCCGCCAGCGTTTGTAAAATCTAAAAAAGACTTTTTTGTTGGACTAAAAGCCTACGAAAAATTAGTGCGTCTTAGTGCAAATTTAGTTCAACCAAATGGTTTGCTGATGCTTTCTTCTTGCTCGCATAATTGCACTTTAAAAGATTTGGTTGCGGCGGCAAATGACGGATTTTTTAAAAGCAAGCGGGCTTCTAAGTTGATTCGCACCTATGGCGCCGATTTTGATCACCCAATCAACCCCGCTTTAAAAGAAAGCGAATATTTAAAATCAATCACCTTTTTGGTCGAATAAACTCAAATTATGAAAATTCTAATCACCGGAGCTTTAGGACAAATTGGCTCGGAGTTAACCGCCGCACTTAAAAAAATTTATGGCGACCAAAATGTTGTTGCTTCAGACATTGTAGAATTTGCACCAAAAGACGAATTTTTGCCTTACGAAACCTTGAATGTGCTAGAAAAATCTAGCCTTGCGGCGATTATCAAAAAACACGACATAAAAGTTATTTATCATTTAGCGGCAATTTTATCAGCCGCTGGCGAAAAAAACCCGCAACTTTGTTGGAATGTCAACATGAATGGCTTGAATAACGTTTTGGAGGTTGCGCGCGAATTGCAAGTTAAGCAGATTATTTGTCCAAGCTCAATTGCCGTTTTTGGCCCCGAAACGCCGCGCCACAACACTCCGCAACAAACTATAATTTTACCCAAAACCATGTATGGCTTAACCAAAGCCGCTGGCGAACTTTTATGCGATTATTACGTTGCTAAATTTGGGCTTGACGTGCGCGGAATTCGCTATCCAGGACTTATTAGCTACAAAACCCCGCCGGGTGGGGGAACCACAGATTACGCGGTAGAAATTTTTTATGAGGCAATCTTAAAAAAATCTTACACTTGCTTTTTGAGTGCAAACACGGTTTTGCCAATGATGTATATGCCAGACGCCATTCGAGGCACAATTGAGTTAGCTCAAACTGATTTTTCAAAATTAAAAAATCATTCAAATTTTAACTTTTCGGGCATTAGCTTTTCTTGCGAAGAATTGGCTAACGAAATTAAAAAACATATTCCAGATCTTAAAATTAATTACGTTCCAGATTTTCGTCAAAATATTGCCAATTCTTGGCCAGCTTCAATTGATGATGTTGAAAGCAGAATTCAGTGGGGTTGGAAAGTTGAATATGATTTATCAAAAATGACTGCCGATATGATTAAAAATCTGCGACTTAAGTTGGTATAAACTCAATCTCAATTGAAAAAGTCGATTTTAATAAAAACCAAAATCTTTTGTGAATGCACGACACGAAGTGAAGCTTGCGCAAATTAATCAAAAAATTTGCGAATAATTCACTTGCGCGCTGGAGCAATTCAAAATTTACCAAATTCAAACGAAGTTTGAATTTGAATACGAATTTCTAGTTCAAGCATTGATGGAAGTCTTTTTTGATGTCGTAAAAAACCAAAGACAGCAAAACCTTGAAAACTTTTAATCTCGCTGAAATTTTACTAGATTCGGAGTTTGCAGTTGGTGTTATCAAAAGAGACATTACATCTTTTTGCTGCTCTTTAAAATCATAAACTCGCAAAACTTTGTTATTTTTTACATCGATTAATCTCGATCTATTTTTGTAGGTCTCAGAATGATAGCGCGGAATAATCATCAAAGTTACCGCAGAAAAAACCGCCAAATAGTCAAAAATTATATTATTGTCATATTTCTCAAATTCTTCGATTTCTAAAATGCATTTTTCTTTGGAATCAATTTTTTCTTCGCTTAAGCGACTAAGGATGATTTCAGTTTTAATGTGATCGAATTTTTTTATTTTAATTGAAGAATTTCCAAAAACTTTTGGAGAATTGGTCATAGAATTAGGTTTTAAAGCATCCTTTGAATTAGCCTGAAAAGCGACTGGAGAAATAGGTTCGTCTTTAATCTGATCCAAAACAACATCTCTCCTAAACCACTCCGATCGAGATTCTTCTATGTCAAATTCAATACTCACTTTTTCAAAATCTTTTTGTGATGGAAATTTTGGATAATCGTTAGGATTTATATTTTCTCCCAATGTTCGGTAGGTGCATGATTGCAGAAGAAAAAGGGAAATTATCAAACTTGCTACGGTTTTTTTTATTATTGATTTTGCCATTTTTTGGTCTCTTTGTTTTTTCGATCTAAAATTTCTTTGTAATTTTTTTGATATTTTTTGGCATCGCTTTGAACTTTTAAAACGTTGTTTGGATCTGAATTTTTATAGCATT
>CANEUK010000066.1 GCA_947441695.1 Rickettsiales bacterium | reverse complement strand
GCGGATGCGGATAATTAATTTTTTCGTCGCCATGTTTGCGGCGAATGTAAGTTGGAATGTTGTCCATGGGGCCCGGGCGATAAAGCGAAATCAGTGCAATAATGTCTTCAATTTTGTCGGCGCGCATTTGGCGCAAAACCGAGCGCATTCCCAAAGACTCAATTTGAAAAACTCCAATTGAATCGCCGCTCGCCAGCATTTTAAAAGTTGTTTCGTCGTTAAGTTTTAGCTTAGAAATATCAATTTTTATCCCGCGAATTTTTTCAACCAATTTTACCGTTTCAAAAATTGTGGTCAGAGTTTTTAAGCCCAAAAAGTCAAATTTTACCAAGCCCGCACTTTCGGCATATTTCATTGAATATCCAACCGCTGGCATAGTTGAACCTTGGTCGTTGTAAAGCGCGCAGATTTCGTGCAAAGGTTTGTCGCCAATTACCACGCCAGCCGCGTGGGTTGAAGCGTGGCGATTTAAGCCTTCGAGTTTTTTTGCAATATCAACTAGTTTTGTCACTTGCGGGTCTTCGCGAATGGCGGTTTGCAAGTCTTTGTCCATTTCAATCGCCTTTTCAAGCGTTACCGCCTCGATGGCGTTAAATGGAATTAGTTTGCAAATGCGATCAACTTGGTTGTAAGGCATTTGCAAAACGCGACCAACATCTTTTAAAACCGCGCGCGCTTGTAATTTTCCAAAAGTGATAATTTGCGCCACGTAATCGCGGCCATATTTTTGCTGCACGTAGTCAATTACTTCGTCGCGGCGGGTTTGGCAAAAATCGATATCAAAATCGGGCATTGAAACGCGGTCGGGGTTTAAAAAGCGTTCAAAAAGCAAACCAAAACGAATTGGATCAAGGTCGGTAATTTGTAACGCCCAAGCCACAATTGAACCAGCGCCAGAGCCTCTTCCTGGACCAACCGGAATTTGGTTATTTTTAGCCCATTTAATAAAATCGGAGACGATTAAAAAATAGCCCGAAAAATTCATTTTGGTAATTACCGACAACTCAAAATCAAGGCGGGCAAAATATTCAGCTTCGATTTCTTTTTGTTTGTTGGAGTCAATTTCTTCAATTTCAAACTTTGCCAAAAGCTTTTCTTTCAAGCCGCCAAGGCTTTGAATTTTTAATTCTGCCGCTTCGTCAAAATTGGGTTCATTACTAAATTTAGGCAAAGAAGGCGGCCGCTCAAACGCCATAATTTGGCATTTTTTGGCGATGTTGACGGTGTTTTCAATTGCTTCGGGAATGTCTGAAAATAAGGCTTCAAGCTCGTTTTGAGTTTTGAAATATTGTTGGGGCGAAAATTTGGGGCGATTAGCTTCTAAAAAAAATCTTGCCTCGCCAATGCAACTTAAAACATCTTGCGCTTCGTGCATTTCGGGTTTCAAAAAATAAACGTCATTAGTTGCAACCAATGGCAGATTGTGTTTATAGGCTAATTCGATGAATTTTTCTTCAAGTTTATTTTCAATTTCGGTTCCGTGGCGCGTGATTTCAATATAAAAATTATCGGGAAAAATTTGCGAAAATTGTTCAACTAAGTCGTCAATTTTTTTTTCTTGATAATCAGCCAAAAGCTTTCCAATTAAGCCGTCAGAGGCTCCAGAAAGCGCAATTAGTCCGCCTGAATTTTGTTTGAGCATTTCAAAAGAAATGTGCGGCGAAACGCCATTTTGACGTTGTAAAAAAGATTGACTAACCAAATACATCAAATTTTTGTAGCCTTGCTCGTTTCTTGCAATTAGCGGCAATTTTGCCAGCGATTTTTCGATGTCTAAATTAGATAAATTTTTGCGGCCGCTATCATCAAAATTAAGCAACATTTCGCATCCCAAAATTGGCTGAATTCCAGCTTTTTTGCAGGCTGTAGAAAATTCCAAAGCGGCAAAAAGATTTTGGCAATCCATAATTCCTAAAGCTGGAAAATTTTGCGCCAAAGCCTCGTCAACAATTTCGGAGATTTTAATAGCACCTTTGCAAAGCGAATAAGTTGTATGATTGCGAAGGGCTATGAACATTGATTTTGTTTAAAGAAAAGAGGTTTTTTAATAAAAAAAGATTTTATTTGAGCAGAAAAGTAATTCTCAAGAACTTAGTTTTTTTTAATTCGGCGTCTTGTTAATTTTACACCAACCCAAATTCAAATTACTTCAATCAATTTCTATCAAATTCAAAACAATGTTAAAAGAAAATTCTCAAGAAAAATTTGCGATTAGATTTGGTCTTGGAGCCGTTAAGGCAGTTGGATTTAAAGCAATGGAAAATGCAGTAAAAGAGCGAGAAATAAAGGGAAAATTTTTAGATATTTACAATTTTAGTTCGCGCCTTGACCCTCGCCTAATCAACAAAAAATCAATCGAAGCTCTTTCAAAATGCGGCGCTTTTGATCCTTTACAAAAAAATCGTCGCCAAATTGCCGAATCTTTTGACCTGCTTTCATCTTATGCGGCTCAAAAAAGTGAAGAAGCTAATTCAAATCAAATGAGCCTATTTGGAGGTCTTTGCGAAGTTAATTCTAAGCCAGAATTAAAGAAAATTGCAGATTGGAACAAAATAGAGCGACTTCAAAAAGAGTTTGAAGCTTTTGGATTTTTTCTAAATGAACATCCGCTTGATGACAGTTTAAACGATCTCAAAAAACGCGGCGTAATTTTTTCAAACAAGCTTGAACGCGAAGAACTAGAAGATGGAAATTTAGTAAAAATGGCAGGCGTTATTTCTGCTAGCAAACACCGTTCTGGGCCACGCGGACGCTTTGCTTATATGACAATTTCTGATCCTTTTGGAATTTTTGAAGCAACAATTTTTGACGAAGCAATTATTACTTCGGCGCGCGATATTTTGGTTGATGGAAGCGCAGTTTTTTTTGAATGCCTAATTCGAAAAGACGAAGGAGGATCGAGAATTTTGGTTCGCGAAGTCAGAAAATTAGAAGAATTTATTAAAAACACCCAAGCTCAAGATGTTGATTTTGAGGACATCAAAAAACAACCAAGTCGAGAAAGCTATAACCGCAACAATTACAAAAATTCATCACGCTTTGGCGGCTCAAACGAAGAGTTAAAATTGGGTTCTTTTCAAAAAAAGAAACCAGAATTGCAAGTTTCTCAAGAGAAAATTTTATCTAAAAAAATTTTTTCAAAAATTGAAATTTCAGTTAAAACACCAGATTCAATTTTAGCCGTTAAATCCCTACTCTTTCAACATTTTGCGCCAATTGATGCCGCAAATTTTACTATAGTTTTTTTTGTAGTTTTTTCCAAAAAAAAACTAACCAAAATTCAATTAGCGCAAAAATATTTTCTTGGAGAAGACGAGGTTTTTAAATTGAAAAAATTAGAAAAAATAATTTCGGTCGAATTGACGTTATAACTGGTCATTTTGGTATAACCAAAACTCAATTCAAAAAGTTGATTTTCAAAAAAAAGCCAAAAATCTATTGCGAATGCTTCAATTCATTCGTCTGCAAAGGCAATTCGAAAGTTGCCAAATTCTTTTGAAAGTCGAATTTGATTAAATATGGCTCAAATTTTCTTAGAAACGCAAATCGCAAATTTGGTTGTGGTTTTAATAAATTTTGAAAGCGGCTTAAAAAAAGGTAGCGCGGCTGCCTCGTTTTCATAAGCGATGTCGCGATGTTCAATTTCTTCGATGCGAAATTTTTCAATTTTTTCTTGAAGCGCCATTGACTCAATTTTTTCTTCTTCGCTCAAAAAATTTTCTTCTTTTTTTAGCTCTAAAATCTGTTGGCTGTAATGCTCGTCAATTGTTTCTTCCACCGCAGTTGTACAAACCATCGCCGCTTTTTTATCAGCCAGCGCGGTTAAAAAACCAAGCGCAAAACCACCAACTTTCCAAATTGGTTGCATTAAAGTTGGGCGGATTTTTTGTTTTTTTATTGCGGCATCAAAATAGTCAAAATGAACATTTTCTTGCTCTTTCATGTGTTGAACCAGCTTTAAAGTTTCAATATCTCCTTTCAATTTTAGTGCCGCAATTTGTCCATCATAAATTACTTGCGCGCCCTTTTCGCCAGAGTGATTAACGCGGATCATTTCTTCGAGTTTTTTTTGAAAATTATTCATAAAATATAGTTAAACATTAAACCTAAAATGAAAAACATCGCCATCTTGCGTGATGTAATCTTTGCCTTCTAACCTTAATTTACCTGAATTTTTAGCACCTTCTTCGCCACCTAAATTTACGTAATCTTGATAAGAAATTGTTTCGGCGCGAATAAATCCTTTTTCAAAATCGGTGTGAATTGCACCAGCGGCTTTTGGCGCACTTGAACCCTTTTTTAGCGTCCAAGCGTGGCATTCTTTTGGGCCAACAGTAAAAAAAGTGATTAAATTCAAAAGTTTGTAAGAGCTTTTGATAATTTGCGCCAAACCAGTTTCTTGCAAACCAACCGAATCTAAAAATTCTTTTTTTTCTTCGGCGGTTTCAAGTCCGGCAACTTCGGCTTCAATTTGGGCGCAGATTTTTAAAACTTGATAAGAATTTTGTTTGCCAAAATTTTCAACAATTTCTGAATATTTATTTCCTGCTAATTCGTGTTCTTTTAGGTTGCAAACAAAGAGTTGCGGCTTTGCGGTGATTAATTGCAACTCTTTAAAAATTTTTTCTTCGTCGGGCTTTATTTGTGCCAAACGCGCCGCTTTTCCATCGCGCAAAATTTCTAAAACTTTTTTTGCCACTTCAACTTGCGCGGCTATTTCTTTGTCGAGACGAGCTTTTTTTTCAAGCGCCGGAAGCCTCTTTTCTAGACTTTCCATATCGGCAATTATTAGTTCAAGCTGAATTAATTCAATGTCGCGAAGCGGATCAACCACGCCTTCAACGTGAGTTATATTTTCGTCTTCAAAACAACGAACCACGTTGATGATTGCGTCAACTTCGCGAATGTGAGAAAGAAATTGATTTCCTAAGCCCTCGCCTTTGCTGGCGCCGCGCACCAATCCAGCAATATCAACAAATTCAATTTGAGCGGGAATTATGGTTTGCGATTGGGCAATTTTTGTTAGTTTTTCTAAACGCTCATCTGGAACGCTAACTTTTCCAACATTGGGTTCAATTGTGCAAAAAGGATAATTAGCCGCTTGTGCGGCAGCGGTTTGAGTTAGCGCGTTAAACAAAGTTGATTTGCCAACATTTGGCAGACCAACAATTCCACATTGAAGAGACATTTTTTTTAAATTGATGGGTTGATAAATTGAAAGGAAACACAATTCTTAATTACAAATTTTTAATTGCTAATTTTTAATTTCTTATGCTTAAAACTTTTTTGATTCTTTGCGCCCTACTCTTGCAAGGATGTTTATTCTATCAAAAAATTACCATTAAAGGCAAAAACGGCACAAAACTTAAGCAAGTTGAATTTGTAGATTTGCAGAATTGGCAAGACGACGATCACAAAAAAGCACTTCAAGCCTTTATTCAATCTTGCAATAAATTTTCAAAAATGGCGCAAAACCGTCGAGTTGGCGGTCAAATTGGCAATGTTACCGCCGCAGATTTTCGTGACGTTTGCGACATTGCCCAAGCTGTAAAAGGAATGAGCGCGAAACAAACGCAAAATTTTTTCGAAAATTGGTTCAAACCATTTTTAGTAGAAAATGCTTCTGGAAATTCTGATGGCTTGTTTACTGGCTATTACGAAGCCTCTTTGATGGGCAGCAAAATCAAAACTGAAAAATTTAAATATCCAATTTATGGCAAGCCAAAAGACCTAAATTCGGCTCCTTATTTAACTCGCCAAGAAATTGAAGAAGGCGCGCTAAAAGATAAAAATTTAGAAATTCTTTATGTTGACGACAAAGTCGATCTTTTTTTCATGCACACTCAAGGTTCGGGCAGAATTACCTTGCCAAATGGCGATGAAATAAAAGTTGGATATGCCGCCAGAAACAATCAAACATTCGTTGGGGTTTCTAATTATATGGCGCAACTTGGTTATCTTGAACGCAATAATTTAAACGCCGCCAGCGTTAGAAAATGGCTAAAAGAAAACCCGCAAAAAGCTGACGAAGTGATGAATTTTAACAAGTCTTACACTTTTTTTAGAATTTCTGACAACGAAAACGTAATTGGCGCCCAAGGCGTTTTGCTAACCGCCGAACGTTCTTTGGCGGTTGATAGCGAGTTTATTCCTTATGGTTCTTTGTTGTGGGTTGAAACTAATTTGAGGAAAAAAAACGGCTCAAAAGAAAAATATTCTCACCTTTTTGTAGCCCAAGATACGGGTTCGGCAATTAAAGGTGCCGTTCGCGGCGACATATTTTTTGGCAATGGTTCTGATGCCGAAGAAAAGGCTTCTTACATGGCTTCAACTGGCAAATATTACATTTTATTGCCAATCAACGTAGTAGATAAAATTCGCGGAATTTAAGTTGAAAAACACCACTAGATTTTTGATTTTTATGAAAATCGAAATCTTGAATTGGTTTTGTTCGGGCTCTAAGCTTTTTCAACCTTTTAAAAACCCTAAAAAGCAAGATTTTTACACTGATTTGCAGCTTTTGCTTGAAAATCAAATTAATCTAAAAAAAAGACTATTCGCCTAGTTTTAAAAAAAATAACCGCTCAGGCTTAAAAAATTTTGCGGCAAATGCGGCAAATTTTAAGTCTAAAAAATTCGTTTAATTTTATTAATTCAAAAAAATCTTAAAAAAAAATGAAAGGACCAGCAAATATAAATATAAGCCAAGAAGATAACGATAAAACTAGAAACATAAATAAAAGTTCAGATTTACATTTTGCCGCATCAGAAGGCGATATTGACTTGCTTGTAAGTCTTTTAGAAACAGGAGCTGACATTGAGGCTAAAGACGAAGATGGTGATACACCTTTGCATGCTGCCGCAAGAGATGGTCACGCTGAAATATTTAAACTTCTTTTAGACAAAAAAGCTAACATTGAAGCTGAAGACAAAAATGGAAAAACTCCTTTCAATTTAGCCAAAGAAAATGGGCATAATGAGTTAGCGAAAGCAATTTTAAAAGCTAAGATAAAGTTAGCTCTAAATAAAGATTTGCTGGATGCTGCAAAAGATAGTGGAAAAACAGTTCAACATTATTTAGACAGAGGAGCTGACATTGAGGCTAAAGACGAAGACGAATCAACGGCTTTGCATTATGCCGCAAAATTTGGTCACACTTCAATAGTTCAACTTCTTTTAGACAGAGGAGCTAACATTGAGGCTAAAAACAAAGCTGGATTCACAGCTTTGTATGCTGCCGCAGGAGAAGGGCATCATACAATAGTTCAACTTCTTTTAGACAGAGGAACTAACATTAAAGCTAAAGACAAAAATGAATTAACGGCTTTGCATTATGCCGCATTAAGTGGTCACACTTCAATAGTTAAACTTCTTTTAAGAAGAGGAGCTGACATTGAGGCTGAAGACAAAGGTGGATTCACAGCTTTGAGTGCTGCCGCAGGAGAAGGGCATCTTACAACAGTTCAACTTCTTTTAGACAGAGGAGCTAACATTGAATCTAAAGACAAAAATGGATTAACGGCTTTGCATTATCCCGCATCAAATGGTTACACTTCAATAGTTAAACTTCTTTTAGACAGAGGAGCTAAAATTGAAGCTGAAGACAAAGGT
>CANEUK010000065.1 GCA_947441695.1 Rickettsiales bacterium | reverse complement strand
TTTACACATAAAACCCGAAATAAATCGCACCAAAATTCAACATCTAATTGAAAAAAACTTGGTTTTAGATGCGCAAAATAAACCAATAACCACTTCTTCGCAAAAAACAAAGTTGGGGCAAAAGTTTTTTGTCTCAATTCTTGAAGCGCGCCCTTCGCATTTGGTTGCCCCAAGCTGGACGGAGTTTGCAACTCCGTCCACACGTTCATGTCTTTTGTAAAATTGAACTGAACATGAGAACGGGATTTATAACCACTACTGTCCAACTAAGAATCAAACAGACCGTAGGCTCCGTCAAATTCAGGTTATTCATTCTTGCAATTCATTTTGATGAAGTCGCTCAGGTTCTGGGTTCGCTCGAATAAAGAGAGGCTTAGAATCTGAGATAAAGTGTAAAAACTTTCATCAAGTTTTAGCGTTTTTTTAATGATTGCGATTAGGAGATAAATCGAAATCGCGATCCAAATTTGCGTCTCAACAGCATTTCTTGAAGTGCCAAAAAATGCTTTGATGCGCAGATGTTGTTTTATCCATTTAAAGAAGAGTTCGACTTGCCAACGTTATTTGTAGAGCTTTGCGATTGTTAATGCAGGAAGCTCAAAATTGTTGGTAAGAAACTCTAAATCATTTTTGGTGTCTTGGTCGTAGAACCTTACTCTTCTTATTTGCGAAGGGTAATTTTAAGAGCGAATTCATTGTTTAGTAATACAGTTTGGTCGCAGATTAAGCTCGTATTCTTATCAATTGAATGAGAATAGACGCGCTTAAATCTGATTTTCTTGTGCATTCTAATTACAAAGAAAGCCCCCATTTGGGTGATTCTGTGTAAGCGTTTGAAGTCGGTATATCCTCGATCCATGTGGTAAATAGATCCGGCTTCAAAGAATATTTTATCCATCATTGCTTAGGTCAGATCCTTTGCCGTCAGTGATGACGATAAAGGAGGGAATGTTGCCCCGCAAATCAAGCAAAGTATGCAGCTTAATTGCTGACTTGGTTGAGGGCGCTTCTGCTACTAAAGTTATTTTGGTTATTTGCGTAGTAATGATTTATTTCAGAAACAAGTATCTGCCAAGGAACAACTTTCAACATCTCATCCAAGAATTTCTAACAACGAAGTTTTTTTCTTGTTGAGGGCGATTGATAAAAATGAGAGTTGAGCCATAAATTTCCCAAAAATTCCTTAAAAAGACTGAGTCCAAATAGCTGTGAAGCTAGGTGAATACTGGTCTAAACTCACTTTATTGCAATAGAATATTTGAATCTTTTTGAAAATTCTTAAAAGAAATTTAGTGATTTTTAGAGATGGGTGGTAGGTTTTTCAGAGTGTTCCTAAGAATAAAAACTCAACTCTGCTACTTGCCATAGTTTGTGATAGATTTTGAGTGATAGGCTGTTTAAAATCTCTTTCTCTAGCATATCTAGGGAATAACAGATTAAATATGATTTAATAGATAAAGCTAGCATGTCAATCGTCAAATCAAAAAACGCTCAACCCATTCAGCCAAACCAATGCAAAGCCGCCAGAGACTTGCTTGGATGGAAACAAAGCGATTTGAGCGAGAAGTCTTCAATTGGCGAATCAACCATCGCAGATTTTGAAAGAGGAGCAAGAGAGCCAGCGGTTAGAACGCTGCGAGATATTAGAAAAGCTTTTGATGATGCAGGGATAAAATTTATTAATGATGAGGCTTGGCTTGGGGTTAAGTTATCAATCAAAAAATAATCTATTTGAGGGATTGGTATGTTAAATTTCATGTCATCAGTTCTAATGCTACTATTGCTGGCGGCATGTCAGCATGGTCCAATTCTAAAAATTACTTCAAATGCTCCAGCTAGAATAGAAAAAAATGGGGTTGGCGCCTGTGAATCAACGCCGTGTCAAACTGGAGGTCACTTTTATCATGACCCTCTAGTGAAAGATTTATGTACTAGTGGAGCCGATAATAGGCTTGAGGCGTTTCCACTGGAGCCAAATAATGGATTTAGGCAATCAAAAGTTGTAACTGCATCTTGTGACCAAATCATAGATGTCTTTTTTGATATGAGTAGTGGTGGTGCCGTGAATATGATTGGAGGAAATAAAATGTCAGAAAGTTCTGTTGCTGATAAAATCATCCTGCTGCAAAACCTAAATAAAAAGAACCTTATCTCAAATGAGGAGTATAGGTCTAAGAAAAAGGAACTTTTAGACAAAATCTGATAAGTTATTTAACGCTCGCAAATCAATTGAAAGCCAAATGAGCAACAACAATTTAGAGGAAGTGGGAATAAAATTTATTAACGATGAAGCGTGGCTTGGGGTTAAGCTGGCAACTCAAAACAAATGACTTTTTACCTTGAGTTTTAAACATGTTTTTAGTGATATGTCGATTTAAGTGACATTTTTCGACATATAAACCACATCTGCTTATTGTATAAACATATGATTCATCGAGCCAGTCCTAACAACGCTTTGCAAGACTTACCACCGAAAAGCGACCCTAATAATCCAAAATTAACCGACCTCGAGAATCCAGAATTGCTCAAGGCTAGTATTAAAGCCAATCGCTTACTCGCGGAGTTAAAAGGATATTGCCAAACACTCCCCAATCCCCAGCTTCTAATTAATACAATTGTTCTTCAAGAAAGTAAGGACAGTTCTGAAATTGAAAACATTGTCACAACGCAAGACGAATTGTACAGGGCGGCAGCTTCTATTGATAGCGTTTCAGCTCTATCTTCAAATACCAGAGAAGTGTTATTGTATCGAGAAGCTTTGTATGCTGGATTGGAATTAATACAGAGTCGTGGCATGACCACCAATACAATGATATCAATAATGCAGAAGTTAAAAAATACATCTGCATCAATCAGAAAAATCACTGGTACAAAATTAGCTAATCCAATTACAGGGGAAGTTATCTATACCCCGCCAGAAGGTGAAATACTGATTCGCGACAAACTATCCGCATTAGAAAAGTTTATTAATGACGACCAAGATGACATCGACCCACTAATAAAAATGGCTTTGGCACATTATCAATTTGAAGCCATTCACCCCTTTGAAGATGGTAACGGCAGAACTGGCAGAATTTTAAATGTATTATTCTTGGTTCACAAAGGCTTGCTCACGATTCCAGTGTTGTTTTTAAGCTCTTTTATCATCAAGCACAAAAATGAATACTACCGATTACTTCGCGAGGTGACAGAAAAGCAAAATTGGCAGGAGTGGATCCTATACATACTTTCTGCTATTTCAGAGACTTCAGCCCTGACATTGAAAAAAATTTACGAAATTCAAAAGCTGAAAGAAGAGCTTATTCCTTTGATAAAGGACACATTGAAAGATTCTTATAACAGAGATTTGGTCGAGTTAATTTTTAGCCATCCTTATGTTAAAATTAAGGCTTTGGAGCAAAATGGAATTGCTAAAAGACAGACGGCGTCAGCGTATCTTCAAAAACTTGCTAAAACTAATATTTTGCGCCCAATTAAAGTTGGTACGGAGTATTACTACATAAATCATCGTTTGATGAAAATTATTTCTGAAAGCGATAATTCTAAGTCGTAAGAAAAAGAGTGAATTTTGTAGAACACTAGCGGGACACTTACCCCACAAATTTTAGCAAAAAACCAAAATCAACCCCAACAAATAAAATCATCAAAAGCCTTGATTTCATTGTTGCCATTATTTTTGAGGCGTTGCCTTTGTTTGAAAATTAGGACTTGTAAAACAGTAAGTCGTCAGTTCAAATCCGACATTCGGCATCACTTCTTCATCTATGCCAAATCAAATTCTGCTTGTAGTCGAATTTGACAAACTTTGAATTGCTACTCGCCAATGAACGAATGCTCGCAAAGTTATTTTTTTCAGGTGAGTTGCGCTTTGTATCGCAAACATCTGCAACAGATTTTTGGTTTTAAGAAAAATCGGTATCTTCAATTTAGTTTTGGTATAGAAATTACGCAGACTTCGCAAGACTTCCAATCGTCAGAAAATATAGTAGCAAATCCTTTGTCTGTCTTAGTTTTTTTGAGCCAAAAATTTTAAAAAAAATAAATGCGACAAGTGTTTAAGAAGATAAGCGAGAGTGAAAAATTCAAATACTTTTCACTGAAAGTTGTAAAATTTGAGTTTGAAGCAGATTTGTAGAAAATTATCAGAGAAAACCCCCCAAGATATCAGTTTGCAAAGCAATTTTTAGATGGCGGAAGAGAAGGGATTCGAACCCTTGTATAGTTTTACCCATAACACGCTTTCCAAGCGTGCGCCTTCAGCCACTCGGCCACTCTTCCTTTTGGTAAAATTCACTGAAATAAATTTAAAGACAGGCTCTAGCAATTAAGTGTAAAATTCTACTTTTAAAAACAATTGCCCGAGAACGCCTTTTTGCGCTCAAAATATTTTTCGATAAGTTTTTAGTTTTTTTCTTTATTTAATTTTTTGCTTATTACCCATTGTTGTAAAATTGAAAGGGTGTTGCTCCAAGTCCAATAAATAACTAGTCCAGCGGGAAAAGCTGCCAAAACAAAAGTTAAAACAAATGGCATAAATTTTAAAATTTTGGCTTGAGTAGGATCCGAACTTGCTGGAGTTAATTTTTGCTGAATAACCATGGTTATTCCCATTAAAATTGGCCAAATACCAATTGTGAAAGTTGGACTTACGGCAAAAGGTAATA
The DNA here is from genome assembly GCA_947441695.1 of Rickettsiales bacterium. Taxonomy (GTDB): domain Bacteria; phylum Pseudomonadota; class Alphaproteobacteria; order Rickettsiales; family UBA1997; genus UBA2645. Next base: position 2,990 of record CANEUK010000065.1, on the reverse strand, counting down.
AGCCAAAAAGATTAAAAATCGAAGTTGGGTCTGGCGCCGATAAATCATTTATCCAGCCATAAAATGGCGCGTGTCGCATGTCGAGCGTTACAAACAAAACTTTGTAAAGCGAAAAGAAAATTGGAATTTGAATTAAAACTGGCAAACAACCCGAAGCTGGATTGATCTTTTCTCTTTTGTAAAGCTCCATCATTTCTCGATTCATTGCCAATTTATCGTTTTTTAGGCGATCGCGCAAGGCTTCAATTTTGGGCTGCAACTTTTTTATTTTTCCAATTGCCGCATAAGATTTGTTAGCCATTGGAAACAACGCTAGTTTTACCAAAACCGTCATTGCCAAAATTGCCAAACCAAAATTTCCTAAAAATTTTGATAAAAATTCAACAATTGAAAAAAACGGCTTTGTCAAAAAATAAAACCAGCCAAAATCAATAGCTCGATCAAGAAGTTTAACGTCATATTGTTTGGCATATTGGTCAAGAAGCCCAACTTTTTTGGCTCCGGCAAAAAGATGGTGGTTAAATTTTAGTTCTTCTTGAGGCGCAATTTTAAATTCTTGACCAATAAATTCTGAATTAAAAAAGCTATTTTGGTTAGCTAAATTATGGTTGAAATCAGCACTATATTTAAGGTTTTTGTCAGGCAAAATCGAAGACAGCCAATATTTATCAGTAATACCAAACCAACCACCAGTTTGTTCGTTGAAATCTTGACGTTTTTCTTCGATTAGATCTTTGTAAGTTACTTCGTGTAAAATGTTTGAAAACACGCCAATTACGCCTTCATGAAGAATGTAAACTGGTTTTTGAGAGTTATTTAAAACACGATTTATTCTGCCATAAGGCGCCAAAGAAACTTCTTCTTTTGAATTGTTTTTTACCATCTGTTCCACGCCAAACATATAGTTTTCATCGAGCGAAACCTTAATAAAAAACTGCACATTTTGTTTATTTGTCCAAGAAAGGGTGATTGGATTTTGAGGTGTTAATTTTTCACCATTGCTTTGCCAGATTGTTTCGGGATTTGGCAAATCCAATCCACTTTCCGAGCTAATCCAACCAAAATCAGCAAAATATCTTTCTTTGCTTTGAGCTGGCGCAAAAAGCGTTACTTCTTCTTTTTTTTCGGTGGTGGTAAAATATTTTGCTAAAGTTAAATCATCAAAGCGCGCGCCCTTTAAAAACAAGCTTCCGTGTAAATTCTCACTTTCGATTTTCAGGCGATTTTTAGAACTTTGAGCCAAAAGTTCATCGCGACTTTTTAAAATTACTGCGATTTCTGAAGGTTTTTCGCTTTCGGGTTTTGCAAATTCTGTTTTGAGAGATTGGGCGTTTTTTAATTCTGATTTTTGAGACGAAGCTTGTTTTGCTAAAAATTGTTTTTGCGCTTCTTGTTTTTCAATGCGAGGTTTTTCAAAAAACCAAGTCCAGCCCAACAAAATCAAGGCAGAAAGAAAAGTTGCAAGTATGATATTTTTGTTATTTTGCATTTGAATTATTCGCTAAAAAAGTTGTTTTTTATATCTTGTTGAAAATCAATAACCCATTGAGAACTGTTATATTTTCTTATTTTGGCAGATTTTTTATGGATTAAAATCACGTTTCCATAAATTGGATAAATATCGCTTGCAGAAATTTGTTTAGCGTCTTCTTCAAGCAAGCAAAAGTCGCATTTTTGTAAACCAAATTTTATCAACTCTTTTTCAAAATCTTCTAACTCGCTTTCGTGAACCAGTTTTAGTTTTTGAATTTTTCCATCAATTGTAATCACAGGAGAAATTCCTTTTTCTTCGAGATCTCTAATTAATTCTTGAATTAGAATTTTATTTCCTTCTTTCATTCCTTCTGCGGTTTTTTTTAGAATTTCTTCGCTACGCATAAATTATTTTCCACAAATTTTGATTGACGATAATTAATTTATTTTCATTTTTTTTAGCGATTTCAATCAGTTCTAAGCCGCTAGATTCATAAATTGTAGCCGTATCAACAATTTCTAAATATTCTTTTAAATTATTGATGCCTCGCTGAAACCTTCTATGAATTGTCAACGGTTCAATATTGTGACCACCCTTACTTACTCGGGTTAGAACTCTTTCTTGGGCAAGATTAGAATTTTCTAATTTTAGAAAAATTAAATTAACCTTATATTCTTGCGATTGCGCGCTACGAATAAAATTTAAATAAGTTCTTGCCGAAAGAGTTGTTTCTAAGGCAAAGTCGGTTCCTTTTTTCAAAAGAAATTCCATTCTTTTTAACATTAATTTGCCAGCTTCTAACGCTGATTTTTCTGGATTTTCAGGAGAAATCATTTTGGCAATTTCGTCAGCATTAATAAATTCGTTACTACTTAAAAAATTGGGCAAAAGCGTTATTCGTGCAAGCGAACTTTTGCCAGCACCGTTTGGTCCTGCGATAATATGAATTTGCTTATTTGACGACATTTTTTTGTGCAGTTTTTGCCGAAGTTTTTAACTTAATCAAACATTCGTCAAAAGCTTCTTCAACTCTAGAAATTGGCTTGATTTCGAGTTTATCTAAAACTTCTTTTGGCATTTCAACTAAATCTTTTTGATTATCTTGTGGAATTAAAACTTTTTTAATGCCTCCGCGCAAAGCAGCTAAAAGTTTTTCTTTTAATCCTCCAATTTCTAAAACTTTGCCAGTTAGAGTAATTTCGCCAGTTAGAGCAATATCTTTGCGAATTGGAGAATCGGTTAAAACCGAAACCAAAGTTAAACATAATGCAACTCCGGCCGAAGGTCCGTCTTTTGGAGTGGCACCTTCTGGAACGTGAATGTGAAAATCGTATTTATTAAATTTTTTAGCTTCGATTTTTAGTTTTTTGCTAATTGAGCGCGCGTAACTCAAAGCTGCTTGCGCCGATTCTTTCATAACGTCGCCAAGTTGCCCTGTAATTTGAATTTTGCCGCTGCCTTCAAATTTTAGAGCTTCTATATCAAGTAAATCGCCGCCATATTCAGTATAAGCCAA
>CANEUK010000064.1 GCA_947441695.1 Rickettsiales bacterium | reverse complement strand
TTCAGTTCAGAAATTCCACTAACAATAAGGATAAAACGCCGCTTATCACTTATTTAATAGAAATTGGATTTAACCAAGCCAACGGGAAATCTTACATATCTCGAGAAATCTTAAAATATCGTCGCGGACAAAAATCAGGAAAGCCGTGGCATTTCTTAGATTTTTCAAATGGCGAAGGCGATGCAATAATTAATGAAGATCAATATAAAACGGGCGACGAAAAAGAAAAAAGGGAGAAGCAAAAAGTTAGCAGCCCTGATATTCTTGCCATCAAAGGTCTTGGTCAGTTTGAAAAATTTAAAGCCGTTAGCTCTTTTAGAAAATTGTTAGAAAGTTGGTATGTTTCTGATTTCAAAATTGAATTTGCCAGAAAACTTTCTGATGCCGGAATCTCTTCTCATCTATCTCGAACTGGCAATAATTTGGCGCAAGTAACAAAAAATATGTTCGATCACCACAAAAAATCTTTTGATGAATTGCTAGAAAAATTACCAAAAAGAATTCCGGGGATTAACGAGGTTAAAGCCATTAAAACAGAAGATGGCAGAATTCTGCTGCGCTTCAAAGATCAGAATTTTAAAGATCCATTTGTTGCCCGTTACGTATCAGATGGAACAATCAAAATGTTTGCTTACATGGTTTTATTGCGCGACCCCGAGCCTCATCCACTTCTTTGCATTGAAGAGCCGGAAAATTTTTTACATCCCGATTTATTAGAAAATCTGTGCGAAGAAATTCGCGAATATTCGCAGCGCGGCGGGCAGGTTTTTGTTTCAACTCACTCACCAGATTTTGTTGACGGTCTGAATGTTGAAGAAGTTTTTTTTCTAACTAAACAAAATGGTTTTTCGCAAATTAAAGCGGCAAAAGATCAACCTTTGGTTAAAGATTTAGCTGAAGAAAATAAGCTAGGTTGGCTATGGAGAAATGGTTATATTGAAGGCGCCAACTTAAAAGACGCCATCAAATGACTTTGTTTATTTTTACCGAAGAAAAGTCTTTAGAAATTTGCCTCGATAATTTGCTGCCAAAAATAATTTCTAATCGTTCGCAACAAATAAAAATACGCTCTCATTGCGGCAAAGAAGACTTAAAAAAAGCCCTAAAAACGGCTTTGCCAACAATTAGTAAAAGCCAAGGTGTAAAAATTTTGATTACAATCGATCAAGACAAAGATGACTGCAAAAATTTAAAAAAAGAGCTTCAGAAAATTATTCAAGAAAAATGTTATTGCGACTATAAAATACGCATAATTTGCCAAGAACTTGAGTCGTGGTTTTTTGGTGATTTAAAGGCTGTTTCACTTGCTTATCCAAGATTTAAGTTTGAGCAACATCGCAATAAATCGCGACCAAAAAATGTTGATGAAATTGATAAGCCAAGCAAAGAGTTGGTAAAAATTTTAGAAAAAATTTATAGCAAAAAAATTTCAAAACGTGAGCTGTGTGAAAAAATTTCCCCTCACTTAGATATTGATCAAAACACTTCACCAAGCTTCAACCAAGCCGTTCAAGCCATTCAAAATTTAATCACAAACTAATCCATGAAACTTTCTCAATATTTTTTGCCAACGCTCAAAGAAAACCCGGTTGATGCCACAATTGTTTCGCACCAGCTGATGATTCGGGCTGGAATGATTCGCCAAACGGCTTCGGGTATTTATACTTGGTTGCCGCTGGGTTTGCGAGTTTTGCGCAAAGTCGAACAAATTATTCGCGACGAAATGAACGCAGCCAGCGCGCTCGAGGTTTTAATGCCAACAATTCAACCAGCAGAATTGTGGCAAGAATCGGGTCGCTATGACGCCTACGGCAAAGAAATGTTGCGCATTAAAGATCGCCACGATCGCGATATTCTTTATGGCCCAACTCACGAAGAAGTTATTACCGATATTTTTCGTAAAAACATCACTTCTTACAAAGATTTGCCCAAAAACTTTTATCAAATTCACTGGAAATTTCGCGACGAAATTCGTCCGCGTTTTGGCGTGATGCGTGGTCGCGAGTTTTTGATGAAAGATTCTTATTCTTTTGATTTAGACGAAACTGCGGCAATCAAAACTTACAATTTGATGTATGAAACTTATTTTAAAATTTTTAGAAGAATGGGCTTAAATCCAATGGCGGTGCGCGCTGACACTGGCGCAATTGGAGGAGATTTGTCTCACGAATTTCATATTTTGGCAAACACGGGCGAAAGCGCGATTTTTTACGACAAAAAGTTTGACGAACCTAATTTTGACTTGGCTGAAGCCAAAAGCCTTTACGCCATGGCGGACGAAATGCACGTAGCAGAAAAATGCCCAATTCCTTTAGAGCAAATTGCTGTTAAACGCGGAATCGAAGTTGGTCATATTTTTAACTTTGGAACCAAATATTCAAAATCTATGAACGCAAGCGTGATGGGAGCGAATAATAAAATTTATCCAAATATGGGTTCCTACGGAATTGGCGTTTCGCGCGTGGTGGCGGCGGCAATCGAAGCCAATCACGATGTAAATGGAATTATCTGGCCAAAAGAAATCGCGCCTTTTCAAGTTGTTTTAATCAATGTAAAATCTGGCGACGAGGCTTGCGATAAGGTTTGCGAAGAAATTTATGAAAAATTTTCTGCACACAAAATTGAAGTAATTTTTGACGACACCAAAAACAGTTTAGGGCAAAAACTAGCAACCGCCGATTTAATCGGAATTCCAACTCAAATTATTGTTGGCCCCAAATTGGCAGCGGCCAGAAAAGCGGAAGTTAAAGACAGAAAAACTGGCGAGAAAAAAGAATTGACAATTGAGAGTTTGATTAGTTTTTTTGGCTAGTTGCCCTTCTTAAAAACCCTTTTTTAAACTAAAAAAAACAATCAAAACATATGCCAGATAATCCAGAAATAAACGAGTCGCTCAATAAAAGATACAAAGAGTTTTTGCAACAAGAGAAAGACGCAAGACCACAAAGTTCAAATCAAGGTCTTGTTCAAAAAGCACAAATTTTTGGGCTAAAAGCCGCAACCGCAATATCTTTTTTGAACCCAGCGCTTGCGCTGATTGTGGCACCAAAATTTGCCGATAAGGCTTCGAGATTAGAAAACCCCGAAAAATATTATCAAATAAACGCACTTGAGAGGCTTGCTTTAGAGCAAGGAGTTTTAAAAAACGAAACAAGTTCAAATATTTCAACGGCTGTTTCTGGAATTAGCGACGAATCTATTAATAAACTCACGCCCGACATAGGATTTTTGGGAATTAAAAGCGATTGGACCAAACGCAATGAAGCGGTTAAAAAAATGGCTCAATTGGTTGGAATAACAGATAAAATAGAATATCCAAAGCGAACAGACGCTCTTAAATCGCTTTTTTCTTCTGATTTTAAAGCCTCAACAAATTTTGTTTCTACAAACCTTGGTTTGGATAAAAATTCTGAATCCAAACTTTTTTTGCCAGAAGAACAATCTTTTCAACCAATTTTTTTAGAACAAAATTTTAGCCCAAAATTTGCTGGCAAAGGTTGGATAAATCGGTTTTTAAATTGGCTTTTGGGGCCTTCAATTAACGAAACCATCGCTAAATTAGACGCTGGAGAAAAAACCCCTTTAACAAATTCGCCAAAAAAACCTTTGGAAAATTCTCCAGAAAAACCTTTGGAAAATTCGCTAGAAAATAATCAGCCAGTTAAAGAAGAAGCTAAAAAAATAGCCGAAGAAATATCCAAACATCAAGTTAGTAGTAAAAAAGATGTTAATTCTTCCCCTCAAGAAGCGAGACCTCCAGAACCTGCCAAAACAGGGGTCAGAGGTGCTTAAAAAATCTATTGCGAATTCTTCAATTGACTTGGCGAACAGCAATTCAAAACCAACCCAAATTCAACGGAAGTCCAATTTGATTAAGCATAAAAACCCAGTTTTACTTTGTATTTTAGACGGCTGGGGAATTGGCGAAGAAAGCGACGCCAACAACGCAATTGCGCGCGCTAATTTGCCAAATTATCGGCGTTTTTTTAAAACTTATCCGCATTCGCAACTAGAAACTTCCGGCCTCGTGGTTGGTTTGCCCAAAGGACAAATGGGAAATTCGGAAGTTGGACACATGACGATTGGCGCGGGTCGGGTAATTTTTCAAGATTTACCGCGCATTAATAACGCAATTTTTGATGGCAGTTTGGCACAAAATTTGCATCTTCAAAATTTGGTTTCTGACTTAAAAAGATCGAACCAAACCTGTCATTTACTTGGTTTGTTATCAGATGGCGGAGTTCACAGCCACGTTGATCACATAGTTTTTTTGGCAGAATTTTTAGCAAAAAATGGCGTAAAAGTTTTGTTGCACGCTTTTTTGGATGGTCGCGACGTGGCACAAAAAAGTGCGTTACAATTTCTTGAAAATGTAAAAAATATTAAAATTGCCACAATTTGTGGGCGCTACTACGCCATGGATCGCGACCAAAATTGGGATCGCATAAAACTGGCAACGGACGCGATAATTTTTGCCAAAAGCAAAAACCAAGATGAAAAATTTTCTGACGCAATTTTGGCAATAAAAAATTCTTACGAAAAAAACATTACTGACGAATTTATTAAACCTTGCGTGCTAGAAAATTATGGCGGCATAAAAGAAGGCGACGCACTAATTTTTGCCAATTTTCGTGCCGATCGCGCCCGCCAAATTTCGCAAAAACTTTTTGAACAATGTAAATTTTCGCACGCGCTTGCTTTAACCCAATATTCGCAAGAGCTGAACCAATTTTACCAAATTTTATTTCCGCAAGTTGAAATTAAAAATTCGTTGCCCGAAATTTTATCCAAACAAGGTTTAACCCAACTACGAATTGCCGAAACTGAAAAATATGCTCATGTAACTTTCTTTTTTTCGTGCGGAATTGAAAAAGAATTTGCGGGCGAAACTAGAATTTTAATAAAGTCGCCAAATGTTGCTACTTATGACTTAAAGCCAGAAATGTCGGCAACAGAAATTGGCAAAAAATTAGGCAACGCCATCGCGTCAGAAAAATTTGACTTTATCGTTGTTAATTACGCCAATCCCGACATGGTTGGACATAGCGGAATGCTTAATCCTTCAATTGCGGCTTGCGAGGCAATTGACGCCCAACTTGAAATTTTGGAAAAAATAATTCTCGAAAAAAATGGTTTGCTGTTAATTTCGGCAGACCACGGAAATATTGAATGCATGCGCGATGAAAATAATTTTCCGCATACTTCGCACACTACAAATCCGGTTCCGTTAATTTTGATTGGAAAAAATCTTGATAATTTGCGCCTAGAAAATGGAAATCTTAGCGACCTTGCGCCAACAATTTTGCATTTGATGAAAATTGAAAAACCAAGCGAAATGAACGGCAAAAATTTAATTAAAAAATCTTAAAAATGACCAAGCAAAACCAAGAACCCAAAAAAGAAATGGGTTTTTTTAAAACCTTGATAATTGCACTTATTTGCGCTGGTTTTGTGCGTTCGTTTTTTTTGGAGCCGTTTCATATTCCGTCAAGCTCGATGAAGCCAAATTTGCTAATTGGCGATTATATTTTTGTGTCAAAATATTCTTATGGCTATAGCCGTTATTCGTTTCCTTTGGGAATTAATTTTTTTTCTGGGCGATTTTTAAAAACCACGCCAAAACGCGGCGATATTGTGGTTTTTCGATTGCCGTCGCAACCTAGCGTAAATTACGTAAAACGTTTGATTGGTTTGCCCGGCGACAAAATTCAGGTCACCAACGGAGTGGTTTTTATTAATGAACAAGAGGTTACAAAAACCTTGAATGGGGTTTTTGTTGATTTAGACAGCGAAGTTAAAAATGAAATAAAGATATTTTTAGAAAAGCTGCCCGAAGGAAAAATTATTCAAACTCTTGATCAAAATTCGCAAATGGCTCAAGACAATACTGGTGTTTATGAGGTGCCGCAAGGGCATTATTTTATGATGGGAGATAATCGCGACAATTCGCAAGATAGCCGATTTTTAACCGAAGTTGGTTATGTTCCAGAAGAAAATTTGGTTGGACGCGCCGATTTTATTTTCTTTTCAAATAGCAAACCAACTTGGCAATTTTGGCATTGGTCAAACTCAATTCGTTTTAAGCGTCTTTTAAGCAAAGTTAATTAGAAATGAGATTGGAATTAAAAAATTTTTGCAGCTTTATTGGTCACAATTTTAGCAATGAAAATTTATTAGAAGAAGCCCTTACGCACCCAAGTTTTTCTAAGGAAAACAAGCTTAATTTAAATTATCAAAGGCTCGAATTTTTGGGCGATAAAGTTTTAAATTTGGTTATCGGCGAATTTTTATTTAAAAAATATTCAAACGAAGCCGAAGGCGACTTATCAAAACGCCAAGCGGCTTTAATTTCGGGCGAATTTTTGGCGCAAATTGCCTTAAAAATTGGTCTTGACGAGGTTTTGCAACTTAGCAAGGGCGAAAAAAAAATGGGCGGAAAAAGCAATAAACGAAATTTAGAAAATTCTTTAGAAGCCCTAATTGGAGCCATTTACATTGATACAAATTTTGAAAAGGCTAAAAAATTTATCACCAAATTTTGGTCAAAAGATTTAAAAAGAAGCGTTTTGGTGCCAAAAGACGCGGTTTCGCAATTACAAGAATTAGTGCAGCTAAAAACCAAAGAATTGCCACAATATTTTACTAGCAAAGTTGGTGGCAGCGACCACGAGCCACAGTTTGTTTCGATTTTAAAAATTCCTTTTTACAACTTGCAATTCAGCGCAAGCGGAAAATCAAAAAAAGAAGCTCAAAAAGAAGTTTCAAAAATTGCGCTGGAGCAGCTTTTGCACTAAATCAAATTCAACTCGAAAAGTCGAATTTGATTGAACGCAAATCAATTCTTAAAAATTTTTTGCGCCATGGGAATTGTCATATTTTTACCACTTTCTTGGATATAAAATTCTATTAATTTTGCGGCGTCAAAAATTGCCTGATAATCATGTTTGATTTGATTGGTAATAAAATTAATTATGTGGCGTGAGAGCTTGATTTGTTTGATTGCAAGATGATGAGCCAAAAGCTGTTTTACCGATTCAAGTTCAGGATTTTCTATTTGTGCGGTAAAAATATTTTTAAGGCGCGATTCCAAATCTTTTAGCTGAAATTTTGCTAATTTTTGAGTGCTTAAAATCAAAAAAGATTGGGCTTCGGCAGCCGAATTTATTAGATGTAAAAGCAGGTTTTGATCGTTGATTCGATCGATATTTTCAAAAATATAAAAACAATTTGGAGTAAAAAAGTTGCTCAAATTTATGCTCAAAATTTGATCTTTAGATAAAAATTCTGCGCTAAATTTTTGTGCAAAAATATGCAATAAATGTGTTTTGCCGCTCGCTGCTTCGCCAATTAAAACAAGGGATTGATCCGTTTTTTTGGTAAAAAAATTTTCAAGCAATTTTCTGGAAACAGAATTTTCTTTTAACTTTAAAAAACTTTCCTCGTTAAAAAAATTTGATTTTGCCTCTTCAAAAAAAGGCAGATAAAGTTGCGACAATTTAAAATCCTACTCGATTACTTTTGGCACGGCAAAATAATCATATTTTGCATCAGCGGAGTTTTTTAAAACATCTTGCGCAATATTTCCGTCTGAAATTTTATCTTCTTTTAGGCTTAAAATTTCTTCACCAACGCTTGTAAGGGCTAAAACGTTATCAGTATTGACTTCGCTTAGTTTTTCAACCCAAGAAATAATTCCGCCAATTTGATTGGCTAAATCTTGTTCTTCTTCTTTTTGTATTTCAATTCTTGCTAAACGAGAAATTTTTTTGATATCTTGCGCGTTAATCGACATGTGTTTTTTTTGAAAAAAAGTTAAAAAATAAAATGATTTTTAGCAGTTTTGAACA
>CANEUK010000063.1 GCA_947441695.1 Rickettsiales bacterium | reverse complement strand
CCTTTCTCCCCCTTCTTCACCAGAAGACACGCCTCCCGCCTCCCCAAGTCAAGAAATATCTCCTGAAACAAAAACATTCACGCCCCCAGCACCTCCGACAGAACAGGAACTAGCGGAAGAAGAACAAAGACAAAAACAAGCGGCGGAAAGAGCAGCAAAGAAAAAAATATACGACGATAATAAAAAAAGAAAAGAAGCAGAACCAAAAAAACAATCACCCGAAAAACTTATAAGATTATTAAACCAAAAAAAAACTGAAAATTCACAATTAAAATTAGAGCAACAAAACAAGGCAAAAAGAGATGAAGCAGAAGCAGAAAAAAATAAAGCAAAAATAGAAAAACAGGAGAAAAAAGAAGCGAAAGAAGCGGAAAGAGAAGCGCAAAGACTAGCAGCGCGAGAAAAAGAAGCAGCGGCAGCGGAAAAAGTAGCAGAAGAAAAAAGACAAAGACTAAAGCGAGAAGCGGCATCAAAAATAGCGGCGCGAGAAGAAGAAGCAGCAACTACTATCCAAAGAACTTTTAGGGGTTTTCAAGCTAGAAATATTCTGAAAGAAGCGGCGGAAAGAGAAGCGCAAGAACCAGCACGAGCTGATTCCGCCCCACAACCAGTTGAATTAGATGAATTTGATGTTTACCATTTTTCACCCGATACTTTTGCTGTTGCAAATAAATCCAATGATGAAGAAAACACGCCTCCCGACTCCCCAAGGCAAGCAACATTATCTTCTGAAACATTCACGCCCCCACCACCTCCGTCAGAACAGGAGCTAGCGGTATCAAATGCGGAAGAATATTTAAAAAGAGCGCTAGAAGAAGCGGCGGAAATAGCAGCGCGAGAAAAAGCGGAAAGACAAAAAATAGCGGAAAAAGAAGAAGCGGAAAGACTAAGAATAGCGCAAGAAGCGGCGGAAAGACTAGCGCGAGAAGCAGAAGCGGCGGAAAAAGCAGCGGATATAGTAATTGAAAGATTATTGGATGAACTTATAAAAAAAGCAGCAGAAGAAGAACTAGCAGCAACACCACCAGCACCAACACAACCACTACAACCACTACAACCACCACAACCACCACAACCACCACAACCACCACAACCACCAACAGCACCAGACGAAATACTAAGATTATTTAATGAAGAGCTAAAAAAAGCTAATCCAAATATTGAAAAAGCGAAAAAATCTGAACTTATACTTAAAGAATTTTATATAGAAGGAACAGCAACAACAAATCCATCAGAAATTTTAAAAACAAAAGAAGATTGGACTAAAACATGGGGAGAAGATTTTAATTTTTGGTATAACGACAATAAAATTGTGCGGGCTTTAACCAAGTTGCAAAATGGTTATGAGTTTAAAGAAGTTAAAGATCCTAGCCTTCAAAATTCTTCCGACGCACAAAATAATAGTCTTGAAAATAACAACCCCAAAACCCTTACAAATGGCGACATGGCGGTGATTTACAAGCTTGCGCTTGGAAGTGAAAAATATGACCAATTGTTGAAAACAACATTGAACCAAGAATGGAAAAATCTTTATGGCGAAGATCGATTTGATGTTTCGAAGATAAAAATTGAAGGCGACGACCTTGAAAAACTAAATAACTTCAAAGAATTTATTAAAAGTAAACAATTTAAAATTGGCAACGAATCGCAAAAAATAAAGGAAGAATATTTTGAATTTGAAGGAGTTGAAGGAGTTATTAAAAGCTTAAAAAATATCAATTTGGTAGCCGCTGATAAGCGAAGAGAAATAGAAGAAGCCAGAAGAAACAAAAGCCTTTTTCTTGAAGAAAAAGTAGCTCCAACTCCAAATTCTGCTTCTCCCCCTTCTTCAGTTGTTCAACCCAAAAGTTATCAACTTTTGCGTCAACCAACTCAAATTTTAGGTTTTTCCCGAACTTAGAAAAGATTCTTAGAACCCTTTCAAAATTTAAGGTTAAAGAGAATCGAACAGGCTCTAGATTTTACGTCTTAAACCCAAATTTAACCCTGTTTTAGTTTGGGTTTTAAGCCAATTGTCTTGCGGTAAATTAATCGTAAAATTTTTAATTTTTTAAAAACTCGTTTGCTCTGAATTTTTGGGCTAGATTTTGTAGCGTAGCGTTAAAAAAAGAGATTTTTTTGTTGTCAAAAAAGCTGGCAGAAATGTCGACATATTCGCCAATTATCACTTTGGCAGGAGTTTCGGGCAAAAATTTTAATTCAAAAACCCCAAAACGCAAAATTTGAAGTGCCACGCCGTCAAGTTTTTCTAGGGCTTGGTCGCCTTTTAAAAATTGCAAAATTTCTTCGTCAATTTGTTTTAAATCAAGTGCCGCGCCGTTAACTAAATTATTCAAAAAAACTTCATCAATTTTTTGACGATAAGAAGTTGGCTCTTCTTCAGAATCTAGCGCGTAATTATCGATTAAATTTTCTTTTATTTTGTTCAAATTTTGTTCGTTTGGTAAAAAATCATTCTGATAAAAAATTTGAATTGCCATTAAGCGCGACAAGCTTTTTTTGAGGTTGGTTGGGGCTTTTTTTGTTTTTTGTTTTTTGGTCATTTTTAAAAAGAAGTTCAATTGACTTATGGTTATTTGGTTTTTTTAATAGAAATCTATACTTAACCAAACTCAAAATTCGTTTGAATTTGGTAAATTTTGAATTGCTACGCACGAAGTAAATTCGGGTATCTGCGATAGATTTTTTATTTTAAGAAAAATCGAATTCTTCAATCAGATTTGGCATAAATCCAAACTGATTCAAGATTTTTCACATCTTTTTTATTTTCCAAACACAATGCCAAAAAGAACAGACATAAAATCAATTCTAATCATTGGAGCTGGCCCAATAGTTATTGGACAAGCTTGCGAGTTTGACTATTCGGGAACTCAAGCCTGTAAAGCGTTGCGGCAAGAGGGTTATCGAGTAATTTTAATCAACTCAAACCCCGCAACAATAATGACCGACGCGCAGGTTGCCGATAGAACTTATATTGAGCCAATCAACGCCGAAATTGTTGAAGAAATTATCAAAAAAGAAAAACCCGACGCCATTTTGCCAACGGTTGGCGGACAAACCGCTTTGAATTGCGCGCTAGATTTGGCAAAAAAAGGCATTTTGGCAAAATATGGCGTTGAACTAATTGGCGCTTCGATTGAAGCAATTAACAAAGCCGAAGATCGCGAGTTATTTCAAAAAGCCATGGATAAAATTGGCTTGCAAACTTCAAAAAACGCGCTGGTCAATAACATAAAAGAAGCGGCGGCCGCACTTGCCGAAATTGGTTTGCCAGCAATTATTCGCCCGTCTTTTACCATGGGCGGCGCTGGCGGCGGCGTGGCTTATAGCGAAGAAGAATTTTTTAAGATTGTAGAATATGGTTTGGCAATTTCGCCAAGTAATCAGGTTTTAATTGATAAGTCGATTATCGGTTGGAAAGAATACGAAATGGAAGTGGTGCGCGACAAAAACGACAACACCATAATTATTTGCTCAATTGAAAATGTTGACCCAATGGGTGTTCATACTGGCGATTCAATTACCGTTGCGCCCGCGCTAACTTTAACCGACAAAGAATATCAAAATATGCGCAACGCTTCAATTGCGGTATTGCGCGAAATTGGCGTTGAAACTGGAGGCGCCAACGTTCAGTTTGCGGTTAATCCGGCTGATGGAACAATGGTGGTAATTGAAATGAATCCACGGGTTTCAAGGTCTTCGGCGTTGGCTTCAAAAGCCACGGGATTTCCAATTGCAAAAGTGGCGGCCAAATTGGCGGTTGGTTATACTTTAGATGAAATCAAAAACGACATCACCGGCGGCGCAACGCCAGCCTCGTTTGAACCGACAATTGATTATGTAATTACCAAAATTCCTAAATTTACTTTCGAAAAATTTAAAGGCAGCGACAACGTTCTTTCTAGTTCAATGAAATCGGTTGGCGAAGTTATGGCAATTGGGCGTTCGTTTATCGAAAGTTTTCAAAAAGCTTTACGTTCGCTAGAAGGAAATTTGAGCGGATTAGACGAAGTGGTGATTTTTTCGGAAGAACCCGAAATTCGCGTAAAAATTATCAAAGAAAAACTAAAAATCGCCTCGCCAAATCGAATTTTGGTAATTGCCCAAGCCATGCGCGAAGGTATTTCGTGCGAAGAAATCAACCAAATTACCGCTTACGATCCTTGGTTTTTAGAGCAAATTTTTAATGCAATTGAAGTTGAAGCAAAAGTTCGCCACGAAGGTTTGCCAAAAACTCGCGAAGAATTTTTTGCCTTAAAACGCATGGGATTTGCCGATAAACGTTTGGCAAAATTGTCTGGCTTAAGCGAAAAAGAAGTGCGCCAAAAACGCTGCGATTTAGGCGTGAATCCAATTTACAAACGCGTTGATTCTTGCGCCGCAGAGTTTGATTCGGTCACTTCTTACATGTATTCAAGCTACGAAGAATAAGCCAAAATCAAGGCTGATTTTGCGTTAAAGATTTATTTATTTTTACATTTTAGATGAAACATCTTTCTTACCGAACAATCCAAACCAAAGCGCACCAAAAAAGTGATGAAGAACTTTTTGTTGAAGAAGTTGCAATTTCGCAAATTGCCTCGGCGGTTGGAACCCCATTTTATTGCTATTCAAAAAAATCTTTAGTTGAAAATTTTCAAAGTTTTGTCGACGCCTTTGAGGCGCAAAAAATTACCGATTACAAAATTTGCTACGCCATCAAAGCCAATTTTAATCTTAGTTTGGTAAAAATTTTGAGCGAGCTTGGAAGCGGAATTGACGCGGTTTCGGCCGGAGAAATTTTTCGCGCGCTTAAGGCTGGGGTTAATCCAAAAAAAATTGTTTTTGCTGGAGTTGGAAAAACGCGCGACGAAATGAAATTTGCTTTGGAAAACGGCGTTGAGGAATTTTCGGTTGAATCGATTGCCGAAATGTTTTTGCTCAACGAAGTGGCTTGTAGCTTGGATAAAAAGGCAAAATTTAGCTTGCGAGTTAATCCAAATGTCGACGCCAAAACCCACGATAAAATTTCAACTGGCAGAAAAGGCGATAAATTTGGCGTTGATATTGAATTGGCAAAAGAAGTTTACGCCAAAGCCGCGCGCTTATCTGGTTTAGAAATTTATGGCATTTCCATGCATATTGGTTCGCAAATTACCACAATTGAACCGTTTGAAAAAGCTTTTGAAAAAATGCGTCAACTTTTTTTAGAACTTAAATCTGAAGGTCACAAAATTAGCGCGCTAGATTTTGGCGGCGGAATTGGCATTTTTTACAAAAATGAAAACACGCTTTTGCTTTCTGATTACGCCAAACTAATCAAAAAAATTACCCATGATTTAGACGTTAAAATTACAATTGCGCCGGGGCGCGCCATGATTGGAAATGCTGGTTTGTTGGCAACAAAAATAATTTTTTTAAAAGAAACCAGCGTTAAAGATTTTGTAATAATTGACGCGGCGATGAATGATTTAATGCGCCCCGGGCTTTACGGTTCGTATCACGAAGTTTTGCAAAATGTTAGAAAAGATAGGTTTTCTCAAGTTTCTTTTGAAGTTTCTGACAAGGTTTTTGACAAGTTTTCCGACAAGGTTTCTACCAAGGTTTCTGAAAAAGTTTTTGCCAAAGTCTTTGATCTAGCTGGTCCGGTTTGCGAAAGCACCGATATTTTGGCGCAAAGCCGTATTTTAATTGAACCAAAGCCAGAAGATTTGTTGGTGTTTTGTTCGGCTGGCGCTTACGGATCTTCAATGTCTAACGAATATAATTGCCGCCCGATGATTCCAGAAATTTTAGTTGATGGTAAAAATTTTAGCGTAATTCGCCGCCGCCCTAGTTTTGAAGAAATGCTTAATTTGTACTAAATCAAATTCAAACTTCGTTTGAATTTGGGTTGCTTTTGAATTGCTGCGCATCGAGTAAATCGATGCATTCGCAATAATTTTTTGTTATACTGAATCAAATTCGACTTATCACTCGAATTTGGGTTGCTTTTGAATTGCTGCAAGGCGAATAAATACTCGCAAAATTTAATTTCTTTTTAAGTGAGTTGAACTTTGTTTTGCTGTATTCGAAATTGGAGAAAAATTTTTAAAAAAATGTCCAAAAAACAAACCTATCAATTTGGAATTTTAGCCGAAAAAATTTCTATTTTTTTGTTGATAATAAAAGGCTATAAAATCTTAAAATGGCGATATAAATCAAGGTTTGGCGAGGTTGATATTATTGCCAAAAAAGCAAAAATAATTGTAGCAATTGAGGTTAAAGCAAGAAAATCTTCTTCAAAAATTATTATTGAAGAAATTTTGAGTCTTAAACAAATTGATCGGGTTAAAAAATCAGCGCAATTTTTTGTTTCACAAAATCAGCAATTTCATAATTATGATTTGCGCTTTGATTTTATCGAAGTTAATCAATTTTATTGGCCGAGGCATTATCTTAATTTCATAAGTTGAATTTTAGCTTGGCGACTTTTAGTTTCGCTAAAATTTCTTTCCAAACCATCCCTTTAATAAATCAAAAAAATTACGTGATACCAATCAAAACACAAAAACCAGCGGTTAATTCTAACAATCTTTTTCGTATTAACGACGAAATAAAAGCCAAAGAAGTGAGGCTAATTGATCACGAAGGAAAAATGATCGGAGTGGTTTTGGTTAGCGAGGGAATAAGAATGGCTCAAGAGGTTGATTTGGACTTGATCGAAGTTTCTCCTAACGCAGAACCGCCAGTTTGTAAAATTTCTAACTACGGCAAAATGAAATATGAAATTCAAAAAAAAGCCGCAGACGCCAAAAAAAAGCAAAAAACCATCGAAGTTAAAGAAGTCAAAATGACCATCAATATTGGTAAAAGCGATTACGATACCAAAATTAGACATAGCAAAGAATTTATAGAAAAAGGCAATAAAGTAAAAATTAGCATCAGAATGAAAGGTCGAGAAATTACGCATCGCGACTTAGCTGAAAAAATGATGTCAAATATTTTGCTAGATACCGCAGAATTTGCTAAAGCTGAACTAAATCCAAGGTTAGAAGGGATGCAAATGGTTACAATTCTTGTTAAAAAATAAAAATAATTTTCAAAAATTATATGCAAGCAATGAAGGATTTGATTGATCAAATAGTCATTTTTTCTAAAAATAAAAAACAGAAAAATGGCTTTGACAAAGAAGCTTTTGAAAGTTTTATCAATATTTTTTATTCGGAAAGTAAAGCTCACGATTTTACGAATTATTCTACCGAAGATTTATTCAACGCAGCACTTTTAAGTTTTGACTTTTTTTCCAACAAAAAGCCTAAAAAGTTTAAAATTAGAATTTGCAATCCAACTCTTAAAAAAAACGGCTTTGAATCATCTCGCACTTTCATTGATATTGTTAATGATGATATGCCTTTTTTGGTTGATTCAACGGTTGCTTATCTCGACAAATATGGCGTTAAAGTAAAAAATATTATACATCCAATTTACGAAACTCTTCGCGACGAAAAAGGAAATCTAAAAAATATTTCTGCAACCAAAAACTCAAAACAAGAATCTATAATTCAGCTTCATTTGGATAAAATAACTTCAGAAGCCGATTTAAAAATGATTGAAGAAAATATCGGAAAAATTTTGACCACGGTTGGTTTGGTGGTTGATGATTGGCATTTGATGACAAATCTTGTAGAAAAAGCCAGCAAAGAGATTGATAAAGCTAAAAAAATCAGCAAAGAAATTGACGAAATTAAAGAGTTTTTGTCTTGGATTAACGGCGGAAACTTTATTCTTTTGGGTGCCAAAGAATTTAATATTAAAGAGTTAAAAGACGGCGGATATTCTTTAGAAGAAGCCAAAAATTCTGGTTTTGGAATTTTTCGTTCTGAATTTGAAGATTTTAGACCCGAAGTAGTTAATTCGTCTTTTGAAGAAGTGACCGATTCGGTTGCTAATCCTTATGTTATCGAGGTTGTAAAATCGCGTTATCGTTCTCGAATTCATAAAATCACAAATGCCGAAAGAATTCGCGTTCAAAAAATTTCTTCCCAAGGAAAGGTTGTTGG
>CANEUK010000062.1 GCA_947441695.1 Rickettsiales bacterium | reverse complement strand
GTTTCTAGCCCATCCACAATTGCCGATGGAGAATCTAGAACCTTAACCTGCGGCGCTTCTGGATATGCTGGTGGAACCACCAAACAAAGCTACACTTGCTCAAATGGCGCGTTAAGCCCAACTCCAAGTTCAACTGTTTGCTCCACGGCTAGCGCAATAACTGGCGGAAGCAACGGCGCGAATGTTTGCGCCATTGGATATGAACAAATTG
Source organism: Rickettsiales bacterium (assembly GCA_947441695.1). Lineage (GTDB taxonomy): Bacteria > Pseudomonadota > Alphaproteobacteria > Rickettsiales > UBA1997 > UBA2645. Next base: position 7,853 of record CANEUK010000062.1, on the reverse strand, counting down.
GTTCATCTCCTTGCCAGCCAATCTCTTGCACAGTTACCGATCCTACTACTAATGGAACAAATACTACAACCGTTACATCAGGAAGCGGAACAATTACCTGCGACAAAACGGGCTATTCTGGCACGGTAAATTATACTTGTGGTGCTGGTGGTCAATTTTCGGTTGTTAGTGGGGCTTGCGTTGGGGCAACAAAATGCACTTGTACCAATTGCACAACCGACAGAACTTCGTTTGCGACAAACACAATTCATGTCTTTAATTCCAATGGAACTTTAGATTGTTCTAAAAACGTAGTGGACGCAAAAGTTTTAGTTGTTGCTGGAGGAGGGAGTGGTTCAGTTAATGGAGGTGGTGGTGGAGCGGGAGGTCTGATTTATAACGATTCATATTCTTTGCCAATACAGCAATATTCTGTTACTGTTGGAGGTCCAGGTAATAATTCAGTATTTAATGGTATGACAGCAATAGCCGGTGGTAGACAAGGACAAAATACTAATACTACACCTGCTGGGAGTGGTGGTGGTGGTGGAAATGGGGGAGGAAGTGGAGGAAATGGAACTTCTGGACAAGGAAACAAAGGGGGAGATTGTAATTTTTGGTCTTCATGTGGGTGTGGGTGTTCCGCAGGCGGAGGCGGAGGAGCTGGAGGTCAGGGTTCTACTCCAGGTACCACTGCCAGTAATGCCAGTGGTGGAAATGGAGGTCTTGGTAAATATTACGGAGATATATTTTCTGACAACTACGGAGATAGTGGATGGTTTGCTAGCGGTGGTGGTGGAAACGGCAGTATCAATTATGGAGGGACTATGGGGCTTGCTAGTTTAGGAGGAGGAGGAGATGGGCGTTTTGGGACGACTAAAGCAGAATCCGGTAAGCCGAATACTGGCGGCGGTGGTGGTGGTGGTGGTAATCCTAGTACATCTGGCGGCTCGGGCATTGTGATTGTGCGATATGCCAACTAGAAAATTTCTATTAAAAAATTGAATTACAAAAAATGATTGAACAAATTTTTGGTATAATAGTTTCGGCAGTTTTTGGGGCGGTTTTTGGTTCTTACGCCACACTTTTTGCCTATCGCCTGCCTTTGAACGAATCGTGTTTTGGGCGTTATTTTGGCCCAAAATCGCGCTGCCCCGAATGCAACGTAGTTATTAGAACCCGCGAATTAATTCCTCTTGTAAATTGGCTTTTCACTTTGGGAAGGTGCAAAAATTGCCAAACTAAAATTCCGCGCACCCATCTTTTTATTGAATGCGCCACCACAATTTTGTTTGTTTTGTGCTATATAAAATTTTCTTTTAGCGAAGATTTTCTTATTTATTCGATGATTTCGGTTGGTTTGGTAATTCTTTTGGCAACTGATTTTACTCACAGATCTTTTCCGCAGCCAGTTTTGAATTTTATTTTGATGGTTGGTTTGGCAAACCGCGTTTTGCAAGATCAAAATGTGATTGATGCAACTTTTTCTGCTTCAATTGGAGCGATTTTTTCGGTGATTTTTTATCAAATTTTTTACAAAAAAACTAACGGACTTTTTGCCAGTCAAAGCCAGTCTTTTGATTATACAAAATTTATTTTGATTGCTTCGGTTTGTTTGCATCAGAGCGTGTTTTTATTTTACTTTTTTATGGTGATGACAATTTTAACCATGTTTTTAGTGTTTAATATTCCAAGCAAGCGCAATCGCGCCAACTTTGGATATGCTTTGATTATCCCATTTTTTAGTCTTTTGATTTACTCTCCCAAACTTTTTTAACTTTTTTTCAAATAAATTTTATGATTAACGACTATCGCGTGAAGGATATTTCTTTGGCCGCTTGGGGCAGAAAAGAAATAATTTTGGCAGAAAATGAAATGCCGGGTTTAATGTCTTTGAGACGCGAATTTGGAGCATCAAAACCACTTAATGGTGCCAAAATTTTAGGTTGTTTGCACATGACAATTGAAACTGCGGTTTTAATTGAAACTTTAACAGCTTTGGGCGCGCAAGTGCGTTGGAGTTCGTGCAATATTTTTTCAACGTCAGATCAAGCCGCCGCAGCCGTCGCCGCAGCCAGAATTCCAGTTTTTGCTTGGAAAGGCGAAACCGAAGAAGAATATGATTGGTGCATCAGACAAACAATCATCGGAAAACCAGATTGGAAACCAAACATGATTTTGGATGATGGCGGCGATTTAACTTTGATGATTCACAACGAATATCCTGAAATTTTAGCTGGAATTAAAGGCTTGTCCGAAGAAACCACCACTGGCGTGGCGCGCCTTTATCAAATGGAAAAAGAAGGCAAATTAAAAGTTCCGGCAATCAATGTTAACGACGCGGTTACTAAATCGAAATTTGATAATCTTTATGGTTGCAAGGAAAGTGTGATTGATGGCGTAAAACGCGCCACCGACGTGATGATTGCTGGAAAAATGGTGGTAATTTGTGGTTATGGAAATGTGGGAAAAGGTTGCGCCGACGCATTCAAATCGCAAGGCGCAAGAGTTGTAGTGACCGAAATTGATCCAATTTGCGCGCTTCAAGCGGCGATGGCTGGTTTTCAAGTTTTACAAATTGAAGATGTGGTTGCTCAAGCCGATATTTTTATTACCACAACTGGAAACGTCGACATCATCACCATTGAACATATGCGCGCCATGAAAGATTGCGCGATTGTTGGCAATATTGGGCATTTTGATAATGAAATTGAGGTTGAGGCTTTAAGAAATTTGAAATGGACCAACATCAAACCGCAAGTTGATCAAATTGCATTTCCCGATGGCAAAAGAATTATTCTTCTTGCCGAAGGTAGATTGCTAAATTTGGGCTGCGCCACTGGACACAGCGCTTTTGTGATGTCGGCAAGCTTTACTAATCAGGTTATGGCTCAAATTGAATTGTGGCAAAATTACCAAAAATACCAAAATAAAGTTTATCTTTTGCCAAAAGAATTAGATGAAAAAGTTGCGCGTCTTCATCTTGAAAAGCTTGGCGTTAAATTGACCAAATTAAATAAAAAACAAGCCAATTACATCAATGTTGACGAGGTTGGACCCTTCAAAAACGATAATTACAAATACTAAACAATTTTTAGCGGAGAAAAAATGAGCATGTTTCAAATCACTTCAGAAGGTTATCAAAAATTAAAAGATCTAATCGACAACCTTAAAACCGTTGAAAGACCAAATATAATCAAACAAATTGCGGCTGCGCGCGAGCTTGGCGATTTAAAAGAAAATGCCGAATATCACTCGGCGCGAGATAAGCAGAGTTTTATTGAAGCGCAAATTCTTGACTTAGAAGACAAATTTTTGCGCGCCGAAGTGGTTGATATAAGCAAAATTCAAAGCAGCAAAATAAAATTTGGCGCAACGGTAAAATTAGAAAATTTAGACAATCAAAAACAAGTTACTTACAAAATTGTTAGCGAGTTTGAGGCTGATATTGACGGAGGTTTGATTTCGAATATGTCGCCAGTTGCGCGCGCTTTGATGAGCAAAGAAATTGGTGACGAGGTTGAAATAAAAACACCAGGCGGAATAATTAATTACGAAATTTTAGAAATAAAATTTGTCTAAGAAAATTTCTCAATTTAGGTTCATTTTCAACCAATTTAAAAATAGTTCTTTTGTTTGTCAGAAAATTATTTGACATCAAAAATTTGCTTACCTAACTAGCTTCAAAAAAAATCTGTTAGATTTCTTTTACAGCCTCCTTTCACAAAAAAAATATAAAATCTTGAATATGACAAAAACCTTTTCTTCAAAGAAGTCAGCCTTCTCTTTAATTGAGTTGTCGATTGTTCTTATTGTTATTGGTCTATTAATTGCTGGAATTACTGGCGGTGCAAGTTTGATCAAAAGTTCTGAATTACGTTCCGTTATGGGCGAAGCAAGAAGCTACGCCGTTGGTGTTAACGCCTTCTACACTCAATACAATGCCCTTCCGGGTGACTATGCTACTGTAATTGGAAATTCTTACGCAGGAAATGGTGATAGCAAAATTCAATACTATAATTCTGCAACTCATGGGGCTGCTTTAACCGGATCTGAAAGCGCAAACGCTTGGGTTGTTTTAAGAACCATAGGAGCTATTGATGGAATAAGTTCTGCTGTTCCATTGATTGCAACAACTTCTCCAACTTTTGGTTCAACTTCGGCTGCAAATGCTCCATCATCAAAAGTTAAATCTTCTGGTTGGGCGTTTGACTATAGAGCTATAGCTGCCGAAAATTCTGAACAAAACGTTGTTGTATTAACTTCTACAATTGGAACTCCCACAACAACCAACACTCTTGTTAATGGAACTAACGTTGCAACTGCCGCAATTACTCCATCAGACGCTCTTTCAATTGACGCAAAAATTGATGATAACGTTCCTAACACAGGAAAAGTAAGGGGTTTAAACGCAGGAGGTTTAAACTGCTACGCTACCTCAGCATACACTACCGCCACTACCACAAAAACTTGTGGCTTGACTTATCAAGTTGATGTTAATTCGTAAAAAAAACTCTATCTTAAAAAACAATAAACTAAAAACCCGTCACTTTAAGACAAAGTGGCGGGTTTTTTTGTTAAGCTTTAATTTAAAAATTTTGTGAGTTTTTGAATAATTTTTTAAAAAAAATCAGACTAAAATTTAAAAAACTTGGTTCTTAAAAAAAGATTTTTGAAAAAAAATTAACGCCAAAATTTATTTATGAAAAACGATCCAATTTTATCGGCCTTGGTAAATTTTTTAGTTCCAATAATTTTTCTTTACGGATTGTTTTTTTTGGCTGATTTTTTTAAGAGCGGATTTTTTGCTTTTATTTATTCGATTGTGTTGTTTGTAAGCGCGTTCATGATTTTTTCAGTGAGGTTGGGCAATATTTTTGGTGAGTCGGCGCAAATTCAAGTTGAACTTTTTTCGTTTTTTATCTTACTTCTTTCGATTTCTTACATTTTTGGAATTTTGTTCTTTGTAACTGATTTTTTTGTGATTTAGTTTTTTTAATTTTATTTACGCCAAATCAAATTCAAACTTTGTTTCAATTTAAAAGACTTCAAATTTCTACAAGGCGAATGAATTGCTTCATCCACAACGCATTTTAAAACCAAAAAATTATTGCGAATTCATCGATTTACTTAAAAACGCGCAGAAATTTCAAAACAAACTCAAATTCAAACCAAGCTTGAATTTGATTAAGAAGCATATTCAAGCGGATCTCTTAAATTTGCCGCCGCAAATCCATCAATTCTAAGTTTGCAAGAGTCGCAATGACCGCAAGAATAAATTTTGTTATTTTTTGCAATTGGGTCGTAGCAAGAATGGGTCTTTGAATAATCAACCCCCAAAACAATTCCAGCGGTGATAATTTCTTTTTTGCTCATTTTAATTAGCGGGGCGTTAATTTTGATTCGGCATTCATTTTTTACGCCAATAACGGTTGCCAAATTGGCTAAATTTTCAAAAGCTTGAATAAATTCTGGCCTACAATCGGGGTAGCCGCTATAATCAACGGCGTTAGCACCAATAAAAATATCAAAAGCTCCAACCACTTCTGCCCAAGCCAAGGCGTAAGACAAAAAAATGGTATTGCGCGCCGGAACATAAGTTATGGGAATGGTTTTGTTGTCAGAAATATCTCGATTTTTTGGCACTTCAATTTCGTCGGTTAAGGCAGAATTGCCAAAAATTCTTAAGTCAATTTTGGCAATTTTGTGTTGTTTGGCGTCAAAATTTTTAGCAATTTTTTTTGCCGATTCTAATTCAATTTCGTGGCGTTGTCCGTAAGAAAAACTTAGGGCATAAAGCTCAAAATTTAATTTTTTGGCAATTGCCAAAACGGTTGCAGAATCGAGTCCGCCGCTAAGTAAAATAATGGCCTTTTTCATTCGAGTTAAATTTTGGTTTTGTAAATTGACTAAAGAATTTTCGTTTTTTATGTTGATTTTTAAGTGCCAAATAAATTTAAAGACAGGATCTAAGCAATTTTCAAAATAAGTAATTTATTTTTTTTATTTAATTTTTGGGTGATTAGCTCAGTTGGTTAGAGTGCTACGTTGACATCGTAGAGGTCGGAAGTTCGAATCTTCTATCACCCACCAAAATATTTTTTTATGCCTAATTCAGAAGCCTCAAGCCAAGAACCAAAATCTACTAAAAATCCAACCGAAGAAACGGTTTATGAGGGCTTAAATAACTTCTTTAAAGATTTTGAAATAACCCCAGAAAAATTAGAAATATCTTATCCAGAAGGCAAAAATGCAAAAGGTGTTTTTGAAGAAATATCTAGCTTAATCAAAGAAGGCAAAAAAGGGGTCGCAAACATAGTCGAAACGCCAGAAAATTCACAAAGCCCATCAGAAAAAATAGCAGAAATTAAAGATTCTGGAATTAAAGATTATCGAGTTGAAGCCTTTGCCAATTGCGTTTTGAAGGTTTTTGAATCTAAAGAAAAAGACCAAGATTCTAAAAATGCCGTATTAGAAAAATTGACGAGCGCGTTTAGTTTTCTTGGAGATGAAAAAACAAAAGAAGAGGGGAAAGAAACAAATAAAGAAATAGATCAGTTTACCAAAGCTTTAAGCGCAATAAGCGAAGATCAACAAATTGAAGATGGTTTGAAACAAGCTCTAGTTGGTTCTTTTAAAGATGCTTTTATGAAAAAAAAAGAACCAGAACCAAACAAAGAAAACTCAACTGAACCTAAAAATAACAGCCCAGAAACCACCAATTCTCAAGACGAAGAAAAAGCCAAAACAAAAGACAAAACAAAAGATAATCCAAAGGAACATTTTTTAGATAATTACAACGTTAATTATCAAAGCGCTGGTGCCGCAGCGGCAAAGCTTTCAATAGCAGTTGCCTTGTGTTTTGTTGCGCCGCCAATAGGGTTTTTGTTATCTGCTGGTTTCTGCGCCGCAACTCCTAGTTGGGGACAAAATGCAATAACTAAAAAGAAAGATCACGAAATTGGAAACGGGTTTTTGGACAAAGAAGCACCAGAAAAACAAGAAAAAGAACAAGAACCCGAGATAATAAAAAAAGCACTTGACGAAACCATAGAAAAAGTAGTTAAGGGCAAAGAAAATCCCGCCGAACCAACTTTAGAACCAGGAAAAGTTGAAAATACAAACGAAGCAGCGGCTTCTCCAACAACCCAAGTAACCGCAACAACTGAAAATCCAGCGGTAAATTCACCAATAATTGAAAATCCAGCAGCTTCTACATCAAATGGAGCTCAAGAAGTCCAACTTCCAGCAGCCGAAGCTTCAGAAATTCAACCTCAAGCAGCCAAAGCTTCAGAAATTCAACCTCAAGCAAACACAAATTTAACAACTGAAGCTTCGGCAACTCAAACTCGAGCAGCAAACGAAGCCGCAACAACTCAAACTCCAGCAAACACAAATTCAATAATAAATGGAACTCCAGCAGCAAATCTAACAACTCAAGATCCACCAATTGAAATAGGAAGTATTAATTTAAAACTTGATGATATCGATCCCGCCAAAGCAGTTGAAACTACTCAAGCAGAAGTAGCTTCATCAGGAACAACGCATGCCGAGAGCACGAATGCTATCAATAGTCTTTCTAGAGAACTTTCAAGTAGATTAGTTAATTTAGAAAATAGCTTAATAAACTTTTTTAACAAAGATAAAACTTCAGATCTAACGCAAATGACGCATAATCCCTTGCTTAATGATATTGATGAAAACAGCACTTCTCAAAATAATGGTGAAACCTTAGTTATTGTTGGTGGTTTCAAAGAAAAAACCAAAACTATTAATAATCGGTTCGAAGATACAGAAGTTGTTAAAAGTGAAGAAGTTAGTTCTCCCACTCCCGTTGAAGGTGAAAATAATTCTAAAAAAGAGGAGGGGAAATC